>JAKAML010000390.1 GCA_021812845.1 Pseudomonadota bacterium | reverse complement strand
TAGTTGCCCGGAGCTGCGAAGCCGCCGCAGTCGCCCGCGACGCCGCCGCCGTTGGCTGCCTGGCAGGCCACGACGCTGCCCCAGCGTGCGCCCTGCTGCACACCGCCGCGCGACAGGAAGAAGTTCTGGTTGTCGAACAGCACCCAGTTGGCCGGCACGAGCGAGCCCGAGCCGTCGACGAGGATCGCCGTGTTGTCCGAAGCCGGCGACAAGAGACCGACCGAGACCTTGCCCAGCTTGTCGTCCTTCAGGTACCAGTAGGACTGGAAGGCGCGCATCGTGCCGAGACCCTCGTCCGTGTTCTGGTCGACGCCAGCCAGCGGATCGGCGGTTCCGACCTCGACGTGCAGCAGGTAGCCGGCCGTCAGACCCGCGCGGATCTGAGCCTCGCCGGCGAACTTGAAGTGCGACGACAGCGTGGTGCCGAGGCCGGTGACGTAGGTGTTCTGCTCGTCACCCGAGTCCCACCACATCACCTGCTCGCCGACCCAGCCCGAGATCGTCAGCGACACCTTGCGGTTGCCCTTGCGGGCCACGGTCGCCTCGAGCTCGGCGATGCGCTCCTCGAGATCGGCGCAGCAGTTGCCGCCGAGATCGGCAGCGGACGCGCTGGTCGTGGAAAGCCCGCCAGCCAGCAGGCCCGCCGCGACCAATGCGCTAAGGCTATGTCTCTTCATTGACCTTCTCCAATCTTGCGTTGGCATTTTTGACGGCGGACGCAAAACAGAGACGCGAGACAAAGCCGTGGACTCCGGCGGCACGAGTTTCCCCTCAAACCGACCGCTTCGGGCGGAGATTTCAGTGATTCTGTCCTGCCTCTCAATGAAGCATTGCTCTGCCGCGTGTGCGGGCAGCCATGTGTTGCGGTGAGGACACGAAATGGCCCTCGGGACACGGCCAGGGGCCGCCGATGCATGGACTTATGAACAAGTGCCTAAGGACAACCTGTGGATCGGTGGCCGTCGCGCGCGGACGTGAACCATGTTCACGCCGCCGCCCGAGGTGATTCGCTGCCGCCCCGGCCGCCACCGTCACCGCGCTCAGTCGGTGTCCTTGGCCGCCGGTGTCGCCGCGGTCTGTGCCGCCGGCCGCTTGAACAGGTCCGGCAGCAGGTCGCGCACCCGCACCGGTTGCGCCTCGATGAACGGCAGTGGCCGGATGATGCCGATCGCCGCCGCGCCGATCCTCGCCGTCAGCGCACCGTTGAACGCGCCCTCGCCGAGCCGGCGCGACAGCCGCCGCAGCAGATCCTGGCCGAGGAACTGGCCGACCAGATCCTCGGTCAGCGCCACCCCGCCCGCCGCCACGAGGTGCCCGACCACCATCCGCCCGAGCTTCAGCGCCCCCGCCGTGCCCGGCCGGCCGCCGTAGACGGTCGCCAGCGCCCGCAGCATCCGCACGTTCTCGACCAGCACGTAGAGCACGGCGACCAGCATCAGCGGGCTCATCGCCGTGACCACGCCGACGCGCTTCGACGACGCCATGACGACGCGCCGCGCCTCGACGTCGAGCGGCGCCATCAGTTCGCGGTCGGCGAGCCTCAGGAGGTCGCCCGGATCGCGCACGTCGCCCGCGTGGTCGTCGAGCCGCCCGAGCGCCCAGCGGCAGTCCGGCCGCGCCGCGAACAGGGGCTTGAGGTCGGCCACGGCGGCGCGCTCGAGCTTGCCGTCGCGCGTCGAGAGCGCCCGCTCGGCGCTGCGCCTCAGCGCCGCGAGCCGGGCCAGCCGCGACAGGCCGACGATCTCGCGCAGCACGATCACCGTCGCGGCGAGCGCCATCACGGCGACGAGCCCGGTTGCGGTCCAGCCGATCCAGTCGTTGCGGGCGAGCGTGACCGAGACGAAGCGTGCGAACCACACCCCCGCCGAGAGCGTCGCGAGAAGGGTCGCCGCCGAGACCAGGATCGCGCCCCAGCGGATGCCGCCCTCGAGGTCGGCGAGCGTCGGCCGCGGCGGAGCGCCGGCGGCGGCCGGGCGCCTCCCCGATGTGACGCGAGGGCCGGGATCGGCGTCGCGTTCCGGGTCGCCCGCGGCGGCGCTGCCGGCCCCGCTCGCTCCCCGGGCGCTGCCGCCGGTGCTCTCGGGGCGGCTGCTGGTCTCCGTCACGCCGGGATGGTCGGGCGCGAAGATCCGGGGGCGGCGCGGGTCGGCGGGAGCGGTCATGCGAGACGGTCCGAGATCAGGAAGTCGAGGGCGCGGTCGAGACGGATATGGGGTGCCGGCGGTACGTCGCCGCCGGGGCCGGGTCCGGCGAGCCGCGGCGGCCGGAAGCGCAGGAAGCGGACCGCGGCGTCCCGCGGTGCCCCCTCCGCAGCCACTTCGAGCACCGCTGCCGCATCCTCCGGCAGGTCGCCGGGAAACACCGCCGTCTCGGTCGCGCCGTCGAACGTCACGCCGCCGAGCGTCTCGCCCGCGAGCGGCGTGCCGATGATGACCGGCAGCGTCTGGCCGTCCGCGCTCGCTTCGCCTTCCCGTGTCGCCCTGAGCGCCGCCAGCGCCAGCACCGTCACCGCCGCGCCGCTCCCCGTCGCCCGCTCGGCCGCCCGCCCGGTCAGGAGCGCCAGGATCGCCTCCAGCCGGTCGTGGCTCGTGGACGGCAGGTGG
>JAKAML010000389.1 GCA_021812845.1 Pseudomonadota bacterium | reverse complement strand
TCTCTCGCGGGATACCGCTGGGGCATCGAGCGCAAGCGTGCACTGCTCGATCGGGAGCGGGACGGCGGATAGGCTGCGTCGCTCAGAACAGCGAGCCCTGGCCCGGGCCGCGCGACGAGCGCGCGCGCGTCGGGCGCACACCGGGCACGGCGGCCCGTCGCGACGGGCCGGACGCGCCACCGGTCGGGCCGCCCGCCGGACCTTCTCCCGTCGCATCGGCCACCGCGCCGACGCGGCCGTCGGCGAACTCGATCTCGATCGCCGCACCCGCCGGAACTGCCGACGCCTGCCGCAGCGCGCGGCCCTCGGCGTCGCGCACGAGCGCGAAGCCGCGCTGCAACACGCCCTGGTAGCTCAGCGCCGCGAGCGTCTGGCCGAGCCCCGCGATCCGGTCGCGATGGCGGCTCAGGCGGTTCGCGAGAACCTGCGGAGCGAGCCTGCCCGCCACGCGCTCGAGCCGCGCCCGCCGCTGGCCGGCGTCGCGTCCGAGCGCCGCCGAGGCCCGCTGGCCGAGCTTCGCCACCCGCTCGCCGGCCCGCTCGAGGCGGACGTGGACGAGCCGCGGGGTCAACCGCGCCGCCACCCGTGCGTGGCGCATGGCGTGGGCGCGGGAGTTGGAGAGGAGCGCGCGGCCGAGCCGGCGGTCGACGGCGTCGAACCGCTGCCGGGGCAGCGCCAGGAGATCCTCGCGCCGGGGCAGGCCACGGGCGGCGGCCTTGAGGTGGGTGCGCGCGCCCTCGATCAGGCGCCGGACGGCGATGCCGAGCCGCGCGCCGAGCTTGCCGCCTTCCGAAACGAGCTC
Source organism: Pseudomonadota bacterium (assembly GCA_021812845.1). Taxonomy (GTDB): domain Bacteria; phylum Pseudomonadota; class Alphaproteobacteria; order Rhizobiales; family Hyphomicrobiaceae; genus JAKAML01. Next base: position 1,812 of record JAKAML010000389.1, on the reverse strand, counting down.
GGCGTACTTCGGCACTGCCCATTCGGCGGCCTTGGTCGGCGTCGGCGCGCGGGCGTCGGCGACGAGGTCGATCAGCGTCCAGTCGGTCTCGTGGCCCACCGCCGAGATCAGCGGAATGCGGCTCTCCGCCACCGCCCGCACCACGATCTCCTCGTTGAAGCCCCACAGGTCCTCGAGGCTGCCGCCGCCGCGCGCCACGATCAGCACGTCGGGGCGCGGGATCGGGCCCGCCGCCGGCAGCGCGTTGAAGCCGCGGATGGCGGCCGCGACCTCCGCCGCGCTGGTCTCGCCCTGCACCCTTACCGGCCACACGACGACACGGGTCGGGAAGCGCTCGGCGAAGCCGTGCAGCATGTCGCGGATGACGGCCCCGGTGGGCGAGGTGACGATGCCGACGACGCGCGGCAGGAACGGCAGCGGCCGCTTCCGGCCGTCGTCGAACAGCCCCTCGGCGGCGAGCTTGCGCTTACGGTCCTCGAGCAGCGCCATCAGCGCGCCGACGCCCGCAGGCTCCAGCACCTCGATCACGATCTGGTACTTGGACGACCCGGGATAGCTCGTGATCCTGCCGTGGGCCACGACCTCCATGCCCTCCTCGGGGCGGAAGCGCAGCTTTCCGAACACGCCGCGCCAGATCACGGCGTCGATCTTGGCCTTGTCGTCCTTCAGCGCGAAATAGCAGTGACCCGAGGCGTGGGGGCCGCGGTAGCCCGAGATCTCGCCCCTGAGGCGCACGTAGCCGAAGCCGTCCTCGAGCGCGCGCTTGATCGCGCCCGACAGCTCGGAGACGGTCATCTCCGGCGCGTTGCCGCCCGCCCGCGCCGGCTGGGCCGTGGTCTCGCTCACCTGTCATCTCCCCTTCGCATGGCGCGACCTTAACCGCTTTTCGAGGCTGCCGCGACCAGCCGCGCCGCGCCGTCCCCGGCATATGGCCTCGGCTTCCCGGCTCGACTATGATCGCCGCAGGCCGGGACGGGGGAGCCCAATGTCGACCACCAATTTCGAATCGCTCGAGTTCGTCCGCACGCTGGTCGCGGCCGGCGTGCCCCCGGCCCAGGCCGAGGCCATGGCGCGCGGGCTCGCCAAGTCGTTCAAGACGACGCTCGAAGGCCAGATCGCCATGAAGGCCGACGTGCAGGCGCTGTCCGGCGACGTGCAGTCGCTCGGCGGCGAGATCAAGACCGAGCTGAAGGCCATGCGCGAGGAGATCCAGGACCAGGTGCAGAGCGAGGTGCGCGTCCTGTTGACGTGGCAGATGTTCGGCCTTGCCTTGATCGCGCTGATCGTCATTCTGGCCCGCGTCATCGGCTGAAAGCTGGCGGGAAGGCGCGACGCTCCATGAACGTACTCCTGATCGGCTCCGGCGGCCGCGAGCACGCGCTCGCCTGGGCGCTCGCGGCGAGCCCGCTCGTCGGCACGCTCTACTGCGGCCCCGGCAACGCCGGCATCGCCGAGGTCGCCCGCATCGTGCCGCTGACCGGAGCCGACCACGCCGAGGTAATCCGCTTCTGCCGCGAGAACGACGTCTCGTTCGTCGTCATCGGGCCGGAGGCGCCGCTCGTCGCCGGGCTCGCGGACGCGCTGGCCGTGGCCGCGATCAAGCACTTCGGGCCGTCGAAGGCGGCAGCGCGGCTCGAAGGTTCGAAGGGCTTCACCAAGGATCTCTGCCGCGACCTCGGCATCCCGACCGGCGCCTACGGCCGCTTCGCCGACGCCGCCTCGGCGCGCGCCTATCTCGCGGACCAGAGGCTGCCGATCGTGGTCAAGGCCGATGGGCTCGCGGCCGGCAAGGGCGTCGTCATCGCCACGACC
>JAKAML010000388.1 GCA_021812845.1 Pseudomonadota bacterium | reverse complement strand
AGGTCGGCGTCGATCTGTGACATCGACGGCAGCGACGCCGTCGCGGCGATAAAGGCGCCGGCCTCGATGCCGCCGGTGCCGCCGAGCAGCACCGCGATCGCCGCCACCATGCCGATCGGGATGCCGGCGGCCGCGGCGACGCCGACGCCGAGCGCGACGCCCACCGCACCGCCGATGCCGCCGACGACGACGCCGGCGAGCGTGAAGCCCGCGAGGCGGCGCATGCTCCAGCGGTCAAAGCGCAGCGTCGCCTCTCTCGTAGCGCCGGCGCCCGCGGGCGCGGGCGCGAGCGACAGGTGGCCCGGCGGGACGCCCATCGACTCGAGCGCCTGGCGCGCCTCGGCGGCGGCGCGCCGGTCCGGGTACTCCGCGACGAACTCCTGGCTGAACGATGCGACCGTCATGACGCACCTCCTTCCGGATCCAGTATAGGCTCGATGGCCGGCCCGGTGATGGTTTCTTGCGCGATTCTCACGTGTTGACGACACAGAGGCGGCTACGTCCTGGAGGACCAGGCGCCGGCCCTCCAGGCGCCCGCGGCTGAGCGGAAACGCCGCGTAGGGGCACAAGGCATTGTGCCCCTACGGGCACCGATGCATTGCGGCGTAGCGCACATCATGGCCTGCGCGCGCCGCCATCGGCGGGACAACGAAGCGCCCCGCCGGGACTGCGGCGGGGCGCTTGTCGATCGCTGATCGCGAAGCCGGGTGGCTCCGGGTTAGTAGTCCATCGGCGGCGGCGCCGGGGCCGCGGACGGCGGCTCCGGGATCTCGGTCACCAGCGTCTCCGTGGTCAGCACCATGGCGGCGATGCTGGCGGCGTTCTCGAGCGCCGAGCGCGTCACCTTCGCCGGGTCGATGATGCCTGCCTTGAGCATGTCGACGTACTGGTCGTTGCGGGCGTCGTAGCCGAAGGTCTTGCCCTTGCCGTTGCGGATGTTCTCGATGACGACGGAGCCTTCCTGGCCGCCGTTCTCGGCGATGATCCGCGTCGGCTCCTCGAGCGCGCGCTCGAGGATCGCGGCGCCGGTGCGCTCGTCGCCGGAGAGCTTCTCCTTGGCCGCGACGACGGCCGGGATCGCCCGCAGCAGCGCGACGCCGCCGCCGGGCACGATGCCCTCCTCGACGGCCGCGCGGGTCGCCGAGAGCGCGTCCTCGACGCGGAGCTTCTTCTCCTTCAGCTCCACCTCGGTGGCGGCGCCGACCTTGATCACCGCGACGCCGCCAGCGAGCTTCGCCAGCCGCTCCTGCAGCTTCTCGCGGTCGAACTCGGAGGTGGCTTCCTCGGTCTGCGCCTTGATCTGGCGAATGCGGTCCTGCAGGGCGCGGTCGGTGCCGTAGCCCTCGATGATCGTCGTCTCGTCCTTGGTCGAGACGACGCGGCGGGCGCGGCCGAGGTCGCTGACCTGCGCGTTCTCCACCTTGAGCCCCATCTCCTCGGTGATGAAGGTGCCGCCGGTGAGGATCGCGATGTCCTCGAGCATCGCCTTGCGGCGGTCGCCGAAGCCCGGCGCCTTGACGACGAGGGCGTTGATCGTGCCGCGCAGCTTGTTGACGACGAGCGTGGCGAGCGCCTCGCCGTCGGCGTCGTCGCAGACGATGACGAAGTTCTTCGTCACCTGCAGCACCTTCTCGAGCACGGGCAGGATGTCGGCGACGGCGGAGATCTTCTTGTCGGTGATCAGGATATAGGGCTCGTCGAGCGAGGCTTCCATGCGCTCGCTGTTGGTGACGAAGTACGGCGAGACGTAGCCGCGGTCGATGGCCATGCCCTCGACGAACTCCGTCTCGAACTTCAGGCCCTTGGACTCCTCGACGGTGATGACGCCGTCCTTGCCGACCTTCTCCATGACCTCGGCGATCATCTCGCCGACCTCGGCGTCGCCGGCGGAGATCGTGGCGACCTGGGCGATCTGGTCGCGGCCGGAGACCGGCGTCGCCAGCTTGCGCAGGCTCTCGACGACGACGCGCACGCCCTCCTCGAGCCCGCGCTTGAGCGCCATCGGGTTGGCGCCGGCGGCGACGTTCTTCATGCCCTCGCGCACCATCGCCTGGCCGAGGACGGTGGCGGTGGTGGTGCCGTCGCCGGCGACGTCGTTGGTCTTGGTGGCGATCTCCTTGGCGAGCTGGGCGCCCATGTTCTCGAACGGGTCACGCAGCTCGATCTCCTTGGCGATCGAGACGCCGTCGTTGACGACCGACGGGGCGCCGAACTTCCTGTCGAGCACGACGTTGCGGCCGCGCGGGCCGAGCGTCACCTTGAGCGCGTCGGCGAGCGCGTCAACGCCGGCCTTCAGGGAGCGCCGCGCCTCCTCATCGAATACCAGTTGCTTTGCCATCTCTTCTCCTGTGGATACGTGAGGCGTGATTCGGGGTGAGCCTGGAGCTGGACACGAGAGGCTGGACGATCGGCGCTCGCTCCACCTCTCGCGTCCAGCCTCCGACGTCCGGCCGGCTTACTCGACCTTCGCCAGGATGTCCTTCTCGGAGAGGACGATCACCTCTTCCTGGTCGATCTTGACTTCCTGCCCGGTGTACTTGGCGAAGAGCACGCGGTCGCCGACCCTGACGTCCATGGCGATGCGCTTGCCGTCGTCGTCGAGGCGGCCCAGATCG
>JAKAML010000387.1 GCA_021812845.1 Pseudomonadota bacterium | reverse complement strand
GTGACGCTCTCCTGTGGCGAGGGCGAGCTCCTCGCCCTGGTCGGGCCGTCCGGCAGCGGCAAGACCTCGGTGCTGCGCGCCATCGCCGGCCTCCTGAAGCCGGCGACAGGTCATGTGCGGATCGCCGGTGCGACCTGGCACGACACCGATCTCGGCATCGACCTGCCGCCGCAACGCCGCTCGGTCGGGCTCGTGTTCCAGGACTACGCGCTGTTCCCGCACCTCTCGGCGCTCGACACGGTGGCGCTGGCCGTGCGCGGCGTGCCCGACGCCGAGCGGCGGCTCCGCGCCCGTGCGCTGCTCGAGCGGGTCAACCTCGACGGCCTCGAGGGGCGCCGCCCGGCGGAGCTGTCGGGCGGCCAGCGGCAGCGGGTGGCGCTCGCCCGCGCGCTCGCCCGCGCCCCCGAGGTGCTGCTGATGGACGAACCGTTCTCGGCCGTCGACCAGGTGACGCGCGAGCGGCTGAAGCGCGAGCTCGCACTGCTGCGCCAGTCGCTGTCGATTCCGATCGTCCTCGTCACCCACGACATCGAGGAGGCGGTGGCGCTCGCCGACCGCATCGCCATCCTCCATCGCGGCCGGGTGCAGATGACAGGGACACCCGACGACGTGCGCCTCCGGCCCGCGAGCCCGGTCGTCGCGCGGCTGATGGGCCAGACCAACGTGTTCGAGGGACGGCTGACCGCGGCGGCAGGGCCCGGACGGTCCGGGCGGCTCGCCTGGGGCGGCGTCGCGCTCGACGTCGCCGACAGCGGGCCGTTCGCGGCCGGGGCGGCTGTCGCCTGGATGGTGCCGACCGACCATGTGCTGCTGCATCGTCGCGCGCGTCCGGTCGGCGAGGCCATGCTGAACCCGGTCACCGGCACCGTCACCGGCCTCGTCACCCTCGGCGAGCGCTCGGCCCTGACCTTGCGGGTGGCCGCCGCCGCGGGCGCGGTCCTGAACCTCAACATCTCGACCCGCACCGCCAAGGGCGGCGAGATCGGCCCCGGCGCCGAGGTGACGGTGTCGCTGCTGCCCGAGGGCATCCACCTGATGCCCGATGGCGGCTGATACCATCGCGCGTAAGGTTCGACCCGTGGTCGGACTCTACGCTCGATGGTATCCGCGCGCAGGGTTGGCGTGGCGGCTGCGCGCAAACAAGGACACATACCGGCGCGCGACTGAAGATGCACACGTCGATCATTTCGCGCGCCGGTATGAGGCGCGGTCAGAGCCCGACGAGGCGCACGTAGCCCTGCGCCATCGCCTCGTCGATGAGCGGCCGGTACTCGCCGTGACGCGGGTGGAGGGGTCCGATCTCGCCGAGATCGCCGGCCGCGAGGCTGTCGCGCTTGACGTAGACGATCGGCGCCGCGACCGGCGTCAGCGAGGCGCGGTGCTTGTTCAGGGTGGTGATCAGCCCGCGCATGATGCCGAACTGGTCGAGCTGCGACAGGACGATCATGCGCATCGCGCCCTTGGTCAGCGAGACGAGGTGGATGAAGCTCGCCGAGGCCGGGACATAGAGCCGCCCGCGATGGGCATAGGCCCCGTCCGGGCGGTCGCGCTCCTCGAACAGGAGGCTCGGCCACTCCGGGTCCCAGACGACCTCGGTGCGGTAGGCGACGAGCGCGCCCGGCACCGTGAACGCCGGGCGCAGCGTCAGGTAGCTGCCGATGTAGTGGTCGACGGCGGCGCGCGTGTAGGCCCCCATGTAGACCGGCGCCACCGCTCCGCCCTCGCCCCTGAGGTCCATCGGCCCGACGCTGGCGTCCTCGCCGCCGCCCCACGCCGCCTTCACGGCGTCGAAGTCGAGGCCGAGCACCATGCACACGTCGAACAGCGTCTGGTCGCGCACGGCCTTGCCGCGCATCAGGTTCTGGATGGTCTTCTCGTGGCAGTCGCTGGCGTCGGCGAGCGCGGCTTGCGTCATCTTCTTCTCGACCATCGCCGTGCGGATCATGAGCAGCGCCGCGGCGCGGTCGATCGACTTCGGTGCGGGTTTCGGCATCGCGGCTGGGGTCCGGTGGTGGGTCACGGCCAAGCTACCGGCCGCGCCGGGGCCGCGCAAACGCCGAATGAAGACCGGTCGAGCGCGCGGCCCGACGCTGCCGTCCGCCGCCGCGCTGCAAATCTTTACGCGCTGTTCACCGCCCGGCCACGATTCTACGCTAACACCGCCGGCAGGCGGAGAATCGGGAGCGTCGCCGATGAAGCCACACGAGACGTCGGTCGCCCTGCGCCGCCTGGGTCTCGGTCCGCGGCCCGGCGACCGGGTGCGCATCGCCGCCGATCCCAGGGGCGCGGTCCTGGCCGAGCTCGGCCGTCCGCGCGCCGCCATCATCGACGATCCCGAACTCGAGCCGAGCCATGAGGTCTTCGCCGAGGCGCGGACGGCCGCGCGCGAGCGGCGGACCATGCGCGAGGCGATGGCGCCTGCGGCCGGCGGCGCGACGTCGTCCGACGCCGGTGCCGCCGGTGCGATGTCGCCCGGGGGCCCGGCGCGAGACGATGGTTCGGGCGCGACGCCTTCGGAGCAGAGCCCCGGCCGCATCCGCCGCGAGGCGTTCCAGGCCGAGGCCGCCGCGCGCTTCAAGCATTCGCGCACCACGGACGCGGCCTTCCTCGAGCGCCTCG
>JAKAML010000386.1 GCA_021812845.1 Pseudomonadota bacterium | reverse complement strand
CGCTATCGACACGTCTATCACACCCACGTCGCGACCGACCCGTATGCCTACCGCTACGAGCCGCGTGGCTACTACCCTTATTACAACTCCGGCTACTGGCGTCCGGCGCACGAGATGCGCGGTCCGCGTCCGCACTACAAGCTGCCGAAGTACTACAAGGCCTGGGGTCACCCGAAGCGGCGCTACAAGCACGTCGAGTGGCACCTCGAGCATTACGGCCGCCATCGCCGCCACCACTGGTGAGAAGCCGAGACCGGGCGCAGGCGAAAGCGCGCGATTGCCGATAGGATCATGCGCCGCGGCGGGTTCGACCGCGGCGTTTTCGCGTGCCCCGTTCGATGCCGTCTCGATACCGCCGGCGGTCGTGCCCGTGTTCATGCCACATTCATGTGGCGGTTGATGTAGTCGGAGCCGTGCACGGCGTGGTCGGCTCTCCCCCCGGGAACCGGGCCGCGCCCACGGCGTTACCGTTCGAGTGTCGTCGGCTATCGCCTCGTCGTCGTGTTCCGGGGATCGGCCTCCCGCCCGGGTCGGGTCGGGTCGGGTCGGGGCAGTCCGATGCCGGAACAGGCGGGACGGCCGTCGCGCTCGCGCCAGACACGGATGGTTCAACCGGGGTATCGAACAGTCTCGAGGATGATGACCATGCTCAAGAAAGCTCTCTACTCGTTGATGGCGGCGACCATGGCGGTCGGCGTCCTGGCGGCGTCCTATCAGCCCGCAGAAGCGCGGCGCGGCCGCGGCGTGGCGCTCGGCGTCGGTGCGGCGATCCTGGGCCTCGGCCTGCTCGGGGCGCACGCCCATGCGCGCGAGCGCGGCTACTACCGCAGCTCCTGCTACAAGGGTCCGGAGGAGTGCGGCTGGAAGAACCGGCGCTGTTTCGAGAACCGCTATGGCGACATCGTCTGCCGCGGCGGTCACTACACCTGCTGGCGCCCGACCTACTGCGACTGATCCGGGCCGTGTGACAGGTGCTGCGCCGTGTTGCGCCCGCGCGCACCGTGGGCCCGGCGCGACGCTCACGGGATCCTCGACGGGATGATCGAGAGGCGGCCGCGGTCGACCGCGCCGCCTTTCGGCTTTGCGCCGGGCCGTCCCAGGATCGGGGCACGCGGCGGTGCGCGCCGGCGCCGGTGTCGTCGTCGGCAAGTGGAGGTCCGTGAGATGGACGAGCGACCGCCGACGTCGGTGCCGCAACTGCTCGGGGCGCGTGACGGCGGCGTGATGTCACCGCTGCTCCGCTTCCTGGCGCTCAACCTCGGCATCGGGGCGGGGGTCGGCATGGCGGTCGCCGCGCTCATCCTGCTCGGCAACGTCGGCGGGCTGAAGTCGCTGCTCGAAGCCGCGGCCGACCCGTGGCTGGCGATGTTCCTGCTCTACTTCATGTGCGCCCTGACCTTCGGCAGCCTGGCGATGGGGATCGCGGTGATGGCGATGCCCTACGATCCGCCGGTCCGGGACGGCGGCGACGGTGACGGACCGGCCGGTTGAGCGGGACGGCCGATCACGCCGCGCCGTCGGCGCGGCGGCGCCCCATTACGCCGCACCGTCGGCGCGGCGGCGCCCCATCACGCCGCGCCGTCGACGCGGCGGCGCATTGCGGCGAGGTGCAGCGCGACCGCGGCCGCATTGGAGACGTTGAGGCTCGTGATGGCGCCCGCCGCGCCGATGCGGCACACCGCATGGCAGCTATCGCGGGTCAGCTGCCGCAACCCCTTGCCCTCGGCGCCGAGCACGATCGCCGCCGCGCCGGAGAACGGCTCGTCGTCGATCAGCCGGTCGCCGTCGCCGTCGAGGCCGACGAGGCGCACGCCCAGGCCGGCGAGCTCCGCCATGGCGCGGGCGAGGTTCTGGACCAGCACGATCGGCACCACCTCGAGCGCGCCGGACGCGGACTTGGCGAGCGTGCCGGTGAGCGGCGGGCTGTGGCGGCGGGTCATCACGAGGCCCGCGGCGCCGAACACCGCCGCCGAGCGGATCACCGCGCCGGCATTGTGCGGGTCGGTCACCTGGTCGAGGACGGCGATCGGGCCTCCCGTCCGCGCCGCCTCCGCGAGGTCGGCGAGCGCGGGCTCGGGCAGCGGCTCCGTCTCCAGCAGGACGCCCTGGTGCACGGTATCGGCGCCGAGCAGGCGGTCGAGGTCGCGCGGCGAGGTCGACTCGACCCGAACGTTCCGGTGCGCGATGGCCTCCGCCAGCCTGCGGGCGGCGTTGTCGGTGGCGATGAGACGGCCGATGCGGCGGGCGGGATTGCGCAACGCCGCCTCGACCGGGTGGATGCCGTAGAGGCGGACCAAGCCGTCGTCGAGCGTCGTCGCCGGCGGGTCGGGCGGGCGATAGCCGCTGTCCGGACGGGGCCCGCCGCCCGGTTTGCCATGGGGCTTGAAGCGCACCTTGAACGGCGGCTTGCCGCTGCCGCCGTGGGGCTTCCGGAAGGGACGCTTCGGCTGGTCTGGCATCGGAGCTTTCGCGTTCGGACGGCGGATTGGCGGGAGGCGCGCGCGTCCGTCGACGCCCGCGGCTCCTCAATAGGGCGTTCGCCGCGGGCCCACAACCGAGCCGCGCTTTTCGGGTTGACAGCGCCGGGGGCGCTGACGATAAGGGCTCCTCGACTGGCCCTGCCGCACC
>JAKAML010000385.1 GCA_021812845.1 Pseudomonadota bacterium | reverse complement strand
AGGCCGCCGAGCGCCGCCGCCAGCGCCGCCGCGTCGCGGGAGGCGTCGCCCTCGAGCCCGAACAGCCGCTGGCCGGCGACCTTGGCCGCGACCGAGCCGACGTTGGTGCCGACCCGCACGTAGCGGGCGGCGCGGGCCGAGAGGCGGTTGTCCTCGTCGTCGGGCACGGGGCCGATCTCTCCTGAGGGACGGCAGCGGGCCTCCCCGCGGGCTGGATCACGTCCGGTCTCGACAGTACGCCCGCGCTTCGCGACGGATCAATGGCGGCCCCGGCCGCAGCCCCTGCCCATCGGGCCGCGAACGGCCTATAGCTCTGGCGTCGCTTGCTGCCGGACCCTTCCATCCCATGTCACGATACGACGCCCCGGACGCCGGCCGGCCGCTTCGCCCGGTCGCATCCCGCGACCCGCTCGCCCGCTCCGTGTGGGCGCTCGGGCTCACCGAGCTGATCGCGTGGGGCACCACGTTCTACGCTCTCGGCGTGCTCGGGCGGCCGATCTCGGCCGGCACCGGCTGGAGCCAAAGCCTCGTGTTCGGCGGCATGTCGGCCGGGCTCGTCACCTCGGCCATCCTGTCGACCGCGATCGGTCGTCTGGTCGACCGCCACGGCGGGCGGCCGGTGATGACGTCAGGCCTCTTGACGGCGGCGATCGGCCAGCTCGTCATCGCCGCCGCCGAGACCGAGTGGGTCTATCTCGCCGGCTGGCTGCTGCTCGGCCCGGCCATGCGGATGGTTCTCTACGACGCGGCCTTCGCGGCCATCGTGCAGGTGCTGCCGTCGCGCGGGCGCCGCGCCATCTCCTATCTGACGCTGTTCGGCGGCCTCGCCTCGACCGTGTTCTGGCCGCTCGGCCACTGGCTCGACGGCGCCATCGGCTGGCGTATGACGCTCGTCGTGTTCGCGGCACTGAACCTCCTCGTCGCCGCGCCGCTGGCGTGGTGGGGTCTGGCGCGCCGCGAGCCGGACGACATTGCGCGCGAGCGGCCGTCGGCGGGCGACGGCGCGGCCCACCCCGACCACGGCCGGCGGCCGCTCGAAGGCGCCGAGCGGCTCGTCGCCCTGGTCCTGATCGGGGTGATGCTGGCGGCGAACGCCTTCGTCTTCGGGGCGCTGTCGGTGCATCTCGTCACGGTCCTGCAGTCGACCGGCCTCGCGCTCGGGGTCGCCGTCGGGCTCGCCTCGCTCAAGGGTGTGGCGCAGGTGGCGGGCCGGGCGTGGGAGCTCTACTACGGCCAGAGCATGGCCGCGGTGTCGGTCGGGCGGATCGCGATCGCGCTCCTCGTGGCGTCGCTCGTGATTCTCGTCGCCGCCGGTGCCGGTCCCGGCATGGCGCTCGCGTTCACGCTGATCCTCGGCGTCTCCAACGGTCTCGTCACCATCGTCCGCGGTGCCGTGCCGCTGGCTCTCTTCGGTGCCGAGGGCTACGGCACGCTGCTCGGCATCCTGGCGACGCCACAGCTCCTTATGAACGCAGTCGCGCCGTTCGCCTTCGCCGCCATCGTCGAGACTTTCGGCCCCGCGGCCGGGCAGGGGATCCTGCTCGGCGCGGGGTTGTTGTCGCTCGTGGCCATGGAGGCCGTGGCGCGGCGCCTGGCGCGGGCTCGGGCCGGGCCCTGATGTCCGCGACCAGGGCCGCCGGATCGGCCAGCATCGTCATCGGCCTGGACCGGGCGACCGTGGCTGCTGCGCCACATTCGATCACCGACCGATCATGGGCCGGTCGGTTGATCGCGCGCATTTCCCGCAATCCTGGGATACTGTTATTCGACCGGGCGTAGGCTGTCGAAATGGCCTCGCCCCGCCCGGACGGATGTGCTGCGTCCGGCCGTCGAGTGGATCCCGTCTCGGTCTGGCGGTTTCAGTCTGCAAGTCTAAGTCAGAATGTGGAGGTTACGATCATGTCGCGTGAAATTCCGAGTTCGAAGGCGCGCGGCCGCGCGCTGGGTCTCGTCGCCCTGCTGGCGGTCCCCGCGTTCGCCGGCACCGTCGCGCTCGCCCAGTCGAAGGGCCCCATGGACGAGGTGACGATCACCGTGCTGCGGGTCAAGGCTCTCGACAAGATCGATCTGGGCAACCCGAACAAGAAGGCCGATTTCTTCGCCCGGGCCTCGATCGGCGGCACGACGGTGAAGTCGGACGTGTCCAAGGGCAGCGACGACATCAAGCCGAACTGGAAGCTCAAGGCTTCGGTGCCGCGGGGAAAGACCAACGTCAAGTTCGAGATCCTCGACAAGGACATCCTGACGCCGGCCGACGCGATCGACGTCAATCGGCTGAACAACAAGCGTGATCTCGACTTCACGGTCGACACCGCGAAATGCCGGATCGAGGGCTTCTCGGGTGGCTATCGCTGCGGCACCGCGATATCGCGCGCCGGCGCGGAGAAGCGTCGGGCGGCGGTGACCTTCCGCGTCGATGTGGTTAAGGGCAAGTAGGTTACCGCTCGATCCGCCGGGATCTCGGGTCGACACTTTTCGCGCCGGGCGGGCCGCCGTCCGGCGCGTTTCTCGTTCGGCCCGCGAGCCGCGATGCCGGTTGACCGGATCTCGTCCGAGAGACCGGGATTGGATCGGGGCGCCGCCTTGCCTATATAGTGCTCGATGTCGCGGCCACGGCGCCGCGGCCGGCG
>JAKAML010000384.1 GCA_021812845.1 Pseudomonadota bacterium | reverse complement strand
CGATCCGCGACTATTACCGCGCGGGCATTCCCGGGCCGTGGGGCAAGGCCGAGACGGCCGGCGCCGACAAGCTCGTCGCGCTCCTCCTGGAGCTTGGGGCGAAGGATACATTGGGCAGTGGCACGCGCTTCGATGCCGACCTCTTCCACAGCACTGGCGAATAGGGCAACGCGGATGAAAGGTCCGCTGCTGGGACGGCTCGCATGGCCGATCGCCTCCCTCGTCGCATTGGGCCTTCTGTGGGAGCTTGCGGCGCTCCTGGCCGACTACGCCGGGCGCGGGCGCACGCTGCCGGGGCCGGGCGACGTGCTGGCGACCACTGTGCGCGAGGCCAAGTCGGGAGCGCTGCAGACGCATGTGATGGCGACGCTAGGCCGCGTCGCGGTCAGCTTCCCCATTGCCATGCTGATCGGCTCGGCCATCGGCATCGCGCTCGGACGGATCAAGTCGGCGGATCGCTTTTTCGACAGCTGGCTGATCTTCTTCCTCAACCTGCCGGCGCTGGTCATCATCATCCTCTGCTACGTGTGGCTCGGCCTGACCGAGACGGCGGCGATCATGGCGGTCGCCATCAACAAGATCCCGAACGTCGCGGTGACGGTGCGCGAGGGTGCGCGCAGCCTGTCGCGCGATCTCGCGGAGATGGCGAGCGTCTACAACTTCGGGTTCTGGCGCACGCTGCGCCACGTCACGCTGCCGCAGCTCGCGCCGTTCCTGATGGCGGCGGCGCGGGGCGGGCTGGCGATCGTCTGGAAGATCGTGCTCGTGGTCGAGCTGCTCGGCCGCTCGAACGGGGTCGGCTACCAGCTCAACGTCGGCTTCCAGCTTTTCGACGTGGCGCTGATCCTGGCCTATGCCATCTCCTTCATCGTCGTCGTGCAGGCGATCGAGTTCGGCATCCTCCAGCCGCTCGAAGCGAGGATCAACCGATGGAGGCGGTGAGCGAGCGGATTCGCATCCGCATCGACCGCAAGGAGTTTCCGGCGCTGGGCAAGCGCGAGGCGAACCTCGTGCTCCAGGATCTCGACGTCGCCGTCGCGCCGCGCTCGTTCGTGGTGCTGACCGGGCCCTCGGGCTGCGGGAAGTCGACGCTGCTCAACATCGTCGCCGGGCTCGACCGGGACTTCGAGGGGGCGATCGAGCTCGGCCCGGCGGCCAGGCGAACCGCCTTCATCTTCCAGACCCCGCGACTGCTGCCGTGGCGGACGGTCGAGGAGAACATCGTGCTATCGCTGCCCGAGGGCGATCCGCGGCTCGCCAACATCCCCGGACTGATCGAGCGGGTGGGACTGACGGAGGCGCGCGCCGCCTACCCGGAGCGGCTGTCGCTCGGGATGCAGCGACGGGTGGCGCTGGTGCGCGGCTTCGTGCAGGAGCCGGACCTCCTGTTGATGGACGAGCCGTTCGTGTCGCTCGACGATCCGACCGCGCAGGAGCTGCGGCAGATCCTGATCGACCTCTGGCACCGGGTGCGGGCGACGGTGCTGTTCGTGACCCACGACCGCACCGAGGCGGTGACGCTCGGCACGCGCATCTTGCGCCTCGCGCGGGGCTCTGCGACACTCGCAGAGGACGTCGAGATCCGGCTCACGCGCGAGGAGCGGGCCGACCGTGGCGCGGTGCGGCGCGAGGTCGAGCGGGTGTTCGGCGCGGCGTGACGCACCGCCTGCACCGAAGCGGCCGCGCCACCCTGCCGGCCGCGCGACGAGACGAAGCGAACATGGCCGACGACATCCTGCGAGAGCTCTGTCGCCCGCGACCCGGCGCGGCCAGCCCGGTGCGCTTCCTGGCGAGCGTGACGGACGCCGGGGAGGCCCTCGACGCCGCTCGCGGCGGGGCCGACATCGTCGACGCCAAGAACCCCGCCGAGGGCGCGCTCGGCGCCCTGCCGGCCGGCGCCGTGCGCGCGATCCGGGCGGCGCTGCCGCGCCGGATGCCGCTCAGTGCCACGATCGGCGATGGTCCGGCGGACGCGGAAGCATGGATCGCGGGGGCGCGGACCATGGCGGCGGCCGGCGCCGACGTGGTCAAGATCGGCCTCTTCCCGGGCGGCGACGCGGGCCGCGCCATCGAGGCGGTCGGCGCGACGGATCTCGGCCGGACGCGGCTGGTCGGGGTCGTCGTCGCGGACCGGCCGTGTGGCGAGCCGGCGGAGGCGGCACTCTTCGCGGCGCTCGCCGGGGCGGGCTTTCTCGGCGTCATGCTCGACACGGCGGACAAGGACGCCAGGCCGCTCCCCGACCTCGTGGGGCACGACCGGCTCGAGGGGTTCCTCGCCGAGGCGCGGCGGCACGGCCTCGCCACGGGCCTCGCCGGGTCGCTGCGGCTCGGGCACGTGGCCGCGATGGCGGCGCTCGGAGCCGACATCCTGGGCTTCCGCGGGGCGCTTTGTGCCGGGGGGCTGCGCACCGCGCCGCTGGACCCCGGCCGCGTCGGTGCGGTAAGGGAGGCGCTCGACAGGGCACAGTCCCGCCGCCTGGAGACCACGACCGCATGACCACATCGCGCACCCTCGGCGGGCGTCCGGCGGCCAAGGCGGGCCAGTCCGCGGCTGGCCGAGCTCCGTCGGGCCAAGAATTGTCGGGCCAAGCTTTGTCGGGCCAGGGGGGCTGCGCACCGCGCCGCTGGACCCC
>JAKAML010000383.1 GCA_021812845.1 Pseudomonadota bacterium | reverse complement strand
ATGCGGGACGGATCACGGACTTCCTCCTGGTAGCAGACCATGTCGCGGAACAGCGCCATCTGCTCGACCTCCTGGAAGCCGCCCTGGCCAATGGTGCGGTTCGCGGCTTGTGGCGTCACCAGCAGCAGCGGCGTGTGATTCCAGTAGGCGGTCTTGATCGCGGTGACGAAGCCCGTCACACCCGGACCGTTCTGCGCGATGGCCATGCCCATCTTGCCGGTCGCGCGCGTGTAGCCGTCGCACATCATGCCGGCGTTGGTCTCGTGCGCGCAGTCCCAGAATCTGATCCCGGCCCTAGGGAACAGGTCCGAGATCGGCATCATCGCCGATCCGATGATGCCGAAGGCGTGCTCGATGCCGTGCATCTGGAGCACCTTCACGAAGGCCTCCTCGGTGGTCATTCTCATCGCTGGCTCCCTGGCGCTCGGTAGAGACCCGCCGATCCCGCGCCCCGCAAGCCGCCTCCGCGCGGACGACACGATGGCCGTCGTCGGACTGCCGGGCGCGGCCGGTCGGGCCGCCATCTCGTTTTATGAGATGCATTGTCTCATTTTTTGACGGCGGTCGACGCCCATGTCAAGCCGAACCGGCGCCCGTGCCTCGCGTCGCGACCGCCAAGTCCGCTTCATTCCTCCACGTGCCCGGCTGCGGACTTCGCGGTCTGAACGACACTGCAAGCGCCGAGAATCCTGGTGTGGTTCAGATCGAGACGTCCGTCCTCAAGTGCGGCTGCCGAATGAAACGGACTTATCGATCATCACACTCTAGCGTAGCGCATCTGACGTTTGGTCCCCGCTGGCGGTGGGTCTCGTCACCAAACGTCAGATGCGAAAGCTACACTAGAATCATAGCGTTGCTAGTGTTCCTTTTGGTTCCGACATTTGCACTGGAGCTTGCTGCAACGGGAAGCAAATGTCGGAACCGGAACACTAGCGCGGCCGGCCCTTTCCAGGGGGCGCGCGGTCGCCGATGCCCCAGACCTGGGCGAGCTTCAGCGCCGCGGCCTTGAGCTCGGGGAGGTGGCTCCTCGCCTTCGCCGTCGACAGCCGCGGCGACGGTCCGTGCAGCGCCAGCGCCGCGACCGCCCGGCCGCCGCCGTCGAGGATCGGCACCGCCGCGCCGACGATTCCGACGGTGTATTCCTCGTCGTTCATGGCGTAGCCGCGCGTGCGCACCTGATCGAGCTCGGCCTCGAGCGTCTGCGGCGAGGTCATCGTCGCGCCGGTGTAGGCCTCGAGCTTGCGGCTGCGCAGGAGACCCGCCCGCAGCTCCGGCTCGAGATGGGCGAGCAGCATCTTGCCGCCGCTCGTGCAGTAGGCCGGGACGCGGCTGCCCGGCGCCAGATGCACGCGCAACGACCACGAGCACTCGACGCGATCGAGATAGACGAAGTCGAGACCATCGAGCACGCCGACGTTGCAGGTCTCGCCGATCTCGGCCACGAGATCGGTCAGGATCGCCCGCACCGGCGCGCTCTGGTTGGCCGAGGACAGCGCACCGAGCGACAGCCTGGACAATCGCGGCCCGATCGCATAGCGCTCGCGCGAGGGATCGCGAACCAGTAGGCCGTTGTCCGCGAGCTGCTGGAGGATGCGGTGGACCGTCTGGCGCGGCAGACCCAGCTCGGCGCTCAGATCCGGCAAGCCGACCGGGCGTGACCGCGCCACGATCGCCTCGAGCACCACGAGCGCCTTGTCGAGTGCCGAGCGACGGTCCGTGTCGTCGCCGTCCTCTCTCGCCGCCGTTTCGCGCTTGACCGCGCGCTTGGCGGCCGCGGCGGACCTCGGCCGGTCGGTCGTCGCGCTGCCGCGCACTCTCATGGTGTCGTTCCCCGTAGCCAGCTCTCGTGGTGCCCGGACGCGACCGCCCGGCCGGCGCGCCGGAGGGATGCCCCGCGGCCTCCAGCAAAACTCGTGGCGGCCGTCCGGCGACCCGTCTCGACACTCCTAGCGGGCGCCTCGATCGATTGACAAGATATCATTGTTCATCGATCCTGGGACATGGCATCCCGCATTTGCGGCGCCAGAGCCTGACGCCCGGCCGGCGCCCGCCTCCCGTCGCCGCGACGACGGGGAACGGGTGGCGGCCCACCAGACGATCCGCGGCAGCGGACGGACAGCAAAAGCGGCCGCCCACGGGCGTCGCCGCCTCGCCCAGGGAAGGAAAGCAGCATGGTCGGTTCGACTGCATTCGGCGCCGCGCGGCTCGGTCGCGCGGCTTCACTCGCCCGCGCCGCGGGGAGCCTCGCCTTCGCCCTCGCCGCGACAACGGCCGGCCTGCCCGGGGCTCCGGCCGCGGCGCAGGAGAAATACCCCTCGCGACCCATCGAGTTCATCGTGCCGTGGGGACCCGGCGGCGGCGCCGACCAGCTCGCCCGCCTCGCCGGCAAGCTCGGCGAACCGGTGCTGGGCCAGCCGATGCCGGTCGTCAATGTCGCCGGCGCGACCGGCGGCACCGGCATGGCGAAACTGCTCGCCGCACCGGCGGACGGGCAGTCGATAGCGGTCTACATCGCCGACAGCCACGCGCTGCTCGCCGGTCCGAACGCCCGCTGGGGGCTCGCCGACATCGTGCCGGTCGCGGTGATGATCCAGGGACCGTCGTTCATCTTCGTTGCCGAGAACAGCCCGTTCA
>JAKAML010000382.1 GCA_021812845.1 Pseudomonadota bacterium | reverse complement strand
TCGACTCGGACGCCCAACCGTCGTAACTGGCACCATGGCCAGGAAAGAAACCGCAAGAAGGGGAAGCGCCGGTGGCGGCGACGGCGAACGGCCGGAGACGGCCCCGGCTCACGCCGCGCCGGCCGCCAAGCCCTATGTCGTCCTGGCCCGCAAGTACCGCCCGCAGACCTTCGACGACCTGATCGGCCAGGGCGCCATGGTCAAGACGCTGACCAATGCCTTCGCCCAGGGCCGCATCGCGCAGGGCTACATGCTGACCGGCGTGCGCGGCATCGGCAAGACGACCACCGCCCGCATTCTCGCCCGCGCCCTCAACTACGAGCGGGACATCCCCGGTCAGCCCGTCGTCGACCGGCCGAGCGTCGACATCGCGATCCCCGGCCGACACTGCGCCGAGATCATGGAGAGCCGCCACCCCGACGTGGTCGAGATGGACGCCGCCTCCAACACCGGCATCGACAACATCCGCGAGATCATCGAGAGCGCGCGCTACAGGCCGATCCTGGCGCGGCACAAGGTGTTCATCATCGACGAGGTACACATGCTGTCGAAGGGGGCGTTCAACGCCCTCCTGAAGACGCTCGAGGAGCCGCCCGAGCATGTGAAGTTCATCTTCGCCACCACCGAGATCCGCAAGGTGCCGGTCACGGTGCTGTCGCGCTGCCAGCGCTTCGACCTGCGCCGCGTCGACGTGCCCGAGCTGATGGCGCACTTCCGCCGCATCGCCGTCGCCGAGGGCGCCGAGGCCGACGACGACGCGCTCGCGCTCATAGCCCGCGCCGCCGGCGGCTCGGTCCGCGACGGCCTCTCGATCCTCGACCAGGCGATCGCCATGGGGTCGGGCCACGTCACCGCGCCCGCCGTCCGCGCCATGCTCGGCCTCGCCGACCGCGGCCGCATCCTCGACCTCTTCGAGCACGTCCTGCACGGCGACGCCAAGGCGGCGCTCGCGGCGCTGGCCACGCTCCATCACGACGGCGCCGAGCCGATCCAGGTGCTGAACGATCTCGCCGAGGCGACCCACTCCGTCAGCCGCGTCAAGGCCGCCGGCGTCGACGGCGCCGAGGACGTGCTGTCGGCGGACGAGCGCCGCCGCGTCGGCAGCCTCGCCGACCGGCTGTCGATGCCGCTGCTGTCGCGCTCCTGGCAGATGCTGCTCAAGGGCATCGACGAGGCCGGGCGCGCGTCCGATCCGCTGGCCGCCGCAGAGATGACGCTGATCCGGCTCGCCTACACCGCCGACCTCCCTTCGCCCGACGAGATCATCAAGGCGCTCGGCGGCGGCAGCGTTGCGGCCCGCCGGACGGCCGCGCCGCAGCGTCCCGACGCGAGCCCGCGCGGTCCGATCAATAGCGTCGAGCCGGCGCCCACGGCCGAGGCCGGATCGCCCCCCGTGGAGCCCGACCTCGACGCCGGCGACACCTACGGCGAGCCGCCGCTCGAGGCCTACGCCGACGAACTCGGACTGGACGACCCCGGCGGGACCGCAGCGCCCGCGCTGCCCGTCGTCACCACCTTCGGCGAGCTGATCGAGCTCGTCGGCCGCAAGCGCGACGCCAAGCTCCGCGTCCATCTCGAAGAGCACGCGAGCCTGGTCAAGTTCGACGCCGCGGCGGGCTCGATCGACCTCTTCCTGCTCTCCGGCGCGCCGCCCGAGCTCGCCAACGAGCTGAGGGAGAAGCTCAACGCCTGGACCGGCCGGCGCTGGATCGTCATGCTGTCGCGCGAGAAGGGCGCGCCGCCGATCGGCGAGGAGCGCCGCAAGCGCGAGGCCGCCGAGCTCGAGGAGCTGAAGCGCCACCCGGCCGTCGCCGCCCTTCTCGCCGAGTTCCCCGACGCGAAGATCGCCGCCGTGAAGCCGCTCGACGGCGGGCAGCGCGGCGATGCGAAGCCCCACAACGACGCCCCCCGCAAGGACGAAACGGGCACCGGCTGACCGCCCGCGCGCGCCGCGACCGACGCCATATTCCAGATCGAAAGGATCCGCGATGAAAGACCTGATGGGCATGATGGGCAAGGTGCGCGAAATGCAGGCCCGGATGCAGAAGGTGCAGGAGGAGCTCGAGGCGCTTGAGGTCGAGGGCCAGTCCGGCGGCGGCCTCGTCCGCGTCGTCATGACCGGCAAGGGCGACATGCGCCGCCTCGCGATCGATCCCTCGCTGATGAAGCCCGACGAGGTCGAGGTGCTCGAGGACCTTGTGCTCGCCGCCGCGCAGGACGCCAAGCGCAAGGTCGAAGCCAACATGCAACAGAAGATGTCCGAGGTCACCGGCGGGATGCCGCTGCCGCCGGGCATGAAGCTGTTCTGATGCGCCGGGAGGCCGAGAGCGGTCAGCGGTACGTGGGGAGTGGGGATGCGACGACGCACTCCCCCCTCCCCACTTCTTCGATGGGGAGAGGGAGGTCGCATTGTCGAAGAAGATCGCAGGGCCCGAGATCGAGCGTCTGGTGCAGCTCCTGGCGCGGCTGCCCGGCCTCGGTCCGCGCTCGGCGCGCAAGGCGACGCTGCAGCTCCTGAAGCGCCGCACCGAGCTGCTCGAGCCGCTGTCGCGGGCGATCGCCGAGGCGGCGGCGCGGATCGTCGAGTGCCCGACCTGCGGCAACCTCGACACCACGGCGCCGTGCACACTGTGCCAGGAT
>JAKAML010000381.1 GCA_021812845.1 Pseudomonadota bacterium | reverse complement strand
GGCCTGACGCGCGACTTCGGCGAGGTCGAGCAGCTCCAGGTCTCGGTCAAGGGGCCTGCGAATTTCGTCTCCGCCGCCGACCACAAGGCCGAGGAGACGATCCACAAGGAGCTGACCAAGGCGCGTCCCGGCTACGGCTTCCTGATGGAGGAGCGCGGCATCGTCGAGGGCGCCGACAAGAGCCACCGCTGGATCGTCGACCCGCTCGACGGCACGACCAACTTCCTGCACGGCATCCCGCAGTTCTGCATCTCGATCGGGCTCGAGCGCGACGGCCAGCTCGTCGCCGGCGTCGTCTACAATCCGATCTCCGACGAGATGTTCACCGCCGAGAAGGGCAAGGGCGCCTACCTCAACGACCGCCGGCGGCTGCGCGTCGCCGCCCGCCGCGACGTCGCCGACGCGGTGATCGCGACGGGCATCCCGCACCGCGGGCGGCCGAACCATCCAGGCTTCCTGAAGGAAATCAAGACCGTGATGGCCGAGGTCGCCGGCATCCGCCGCACCGGATCGGCGGCGCTCGATCTCGCCTGGACCGCCGCTGGCCGCTTCGACGGCTACTGGGAGCGCAACCTGAAGCCGTGGGATCTCGCCGCCGGCGCGGTGCTCGTGCGCGAGGCGGGCGGCATCGTCACCGATCTCGACGGCTCGGACCGCGTGCTCGACACCTGCAACGTCATCGCCGGCAACAAGGCGATCCACGGCGCGCTGCTGCCGCTCGTCTCCGACACCGTCATGCCCGCGCGCCCGCGCCTCACCCTCTCCGCGCGTCGCACCGCGGCCGGCGGCGAGAGCGAGTAGGCGGCCGGCCGCGCCGGCCGCCGTCACGGCGCCCTGTCCGCCTGCCGCGCGCGGTTGTTCGCGGCGCGGTTTGACGGCAAGATCGGCGCCTCGACATGCCGCGTCGCCGAGGCCAGCATCCAGCCATGCCGAACGCCGATCCGCTCGTGGCCGCGCTCGCCGGAATAGCGCTCGCCGCGCTCGCAGCGCTCGCGCCCGCCGCGGCCCTCGCCGAGGCCGACGGCCCCGATGTGTGGGACGTCACCGGCGTGCCCGCCGGCGACACACTCAACCTGCGCGCCGGACCCGGCGCCAGCCAGCAGCCGCTGGCGCAGATCCCGCGCGACGCCACCGGCCTCCGCAACCTCGGCTGCTCCGGCGGCCCCTCGTTCGCCGAATACATGGCCATGGGCAAGCGCGAGCGGGTCCGTGCCAACGCCACGCGCTGGTGCAAGGTCGAGTACGGCGGCCGCAGCGGCTGGGTCGCGGCGCGCTTCCTCAGGGAGAGCGCGGACCCTCGGCCGGCCGCGGCAGCGCCAGCGCAGGACAAGCCGTCGCCCGTCGCCGCCCCGTCCGCGTTCGGCGCCTGGCGGATACGCTGCGATCCCCGCTGCCGCGTCGAGCAGAGCGGCGACGGCGGCACGCTGCCGGCGGTCCTCAGCCTCGAGCCGTCGACCGGCGGCAACGCGCGCGTCACGCTCGTCCGCGCCGCGATGCCGCGCGCGGGCCATCTCGAGCTCTTCGTCGACGGCCAGTCGATCGCCTCGGGCCCCGTCGCGCCGCTGCTCGACACGGCCGGCGGCCGCCTCGTCATGGAGCCTGACGACATCACCCTCGCCCTGGTCCGCCGGATGCAGGCGGGCGGTCGGCTGGTCATGCGCTTCACCGGCGAGGACCGTGGCATCGCATTCCCGCTCGACGGCTTCGCCGACGCGCTGCGCCACGTCGCGCCGCCGGCGCCGTGAGGCCGCCCGCCGCGCGCCGTCCACTCCCGCAGGTTTCCGGCACGCTTCTCGCAGGCCGTCTCGCAGGCCGTCTCGCAGGCCGTCTCGCAAGCCGTCGGCACCTCGGCCGCGCCCGAGCCGCCTCCCCCCGGCCGGGCCGGCACGGAATCCGGCCTTTTGGGGCCTTTCGGGCACGATGTTGCCGATTTGCGATGCCAAGGGGGTAGGATAAGGTCGCCGCCGTTCAGGCAGACGGGAACCACTGGAGACGAGGCATGGCCAAGGACCGCACCACCAAGAGCGGCACGGGCACGCTGCACCGCACGATGTCGCCGCCCGGCCTGTTCCTGGTGCGGATGCTGATCTTCCTGACCCTCGTCGCGTTCCTGGCCGCCATCCTGCACCAGCAGCTGTTCGTCGCGCTGTCGACCAACCCGGGCCTCAACGGCCTGATCCTCGGCGTGCTCGCGATCGGCATCCTCTACAGCTTCCGGCAGGTGATCCGCCTCTACCCCGAGATCCGCTGGGTCAACGCCTTCCGCATCGCCGACCCCGGCCTCGCCATCGCCCACCGCCCGGTGCTGCTGTCGCCGATGGCCACCATGCTGCGCGACCGCACGGGCGTGCTCTCCCTTTCGACCGGCGCCACCCGGTCGATCATGGACACCATCGGCTCGCGGCTCGACGAGGCGCGCGACACCGGCCGCTACCTCGTCGGCCTGCTGGTGTTCCTCGGCCTGCTCGGCACCTTCTGGGGCCTGCTCGAGACGATCCAGTCGGTCGGCAAGGCGATCAATGCACTCGACACCAAGGGCGGCGAGACCGCGGCGCTGTTCGACGAGCTGAAGTCGGGCCTCGCCGCGCCGTTGAATGGCATGGGCACGGCGTTCTCGTCCTCGCTGCTCGGTCTTGCCGGCTCGCTC
>JAKAML010000380.1 GCA_021812845.1 Pseudomonadota bacterium | reverse complement strand
TCTATCGCCATCGTCGTCGATCGCAAGGGCATCATCCGCGATGTCTCGAGCGAGAACAGCCTCGCTCCGGCCGCGAACTGGATCGGGCGGCCGTGGATCGAGACGGTGACCGTCGAGAGCCGTTCCAAGGTCCAGGAGCTGCTGGCCGAGGCCGCGGCGTCGAGCGTGTCCCGCTGGCGCCAGGTCAATCATCCGGTGGCCGACCGGGCCGACGTTCCGGTCCGCTACTGCACGATCCGGCTCGGCGACGAGGGTCGTATCGTGGCCATCGGCCGCGAGCTGCAGTCGATGGCCGAGCTGCAGCAGCGGCTGATCGACGCCGAGCAGCAGATCGAGCGCGAGTATGCGCAGCTTCGCGCCACCGAGACGCGCTACCGCGCGCTGTTCAAGCTCGCATCCGAGGCGGTGCTGATCGCCGATGCCTCGACGCTGAAGATCGTCGAGGCCAATCCGGCCGCCGTCGACATGCTGGCCAACGGCACGCGGCGGATCGTCGGCCGGCTTTTGACCGACGTCGTCAACACCAAGGACACGCGCGCGGTCGAATCGCTCGTGGCGAGCGTGCGCGCCTTGCCGCGGGCCGACGACATCGAGGTGCGGCTCGCCAACGGCCCCCGCCTGATCCGCCTTTCGGCGTCGCTGTTCCAGCAGGAGCAGCAGGCGTTCCTGCTGGTCCGCCTGCGCCCCGCTGCGGCCGGTGGGGCGGAGCCGGCCCGCCGCGAAGGGGCGTCGCTGGCGCTCGGCGTCCTCGCCCACCTGCCCGAAGGGATGGTCGTGCTCGACACCGACCGCCGCATCCTGACCGCGAACGCGGCCTTCGTCGAGCTGGTCGAGCTCGCGACCGAGGAGCAGGTGCGCGGACAGCCGATCGACCGCTGGCTCGGGCGGGTCGAGGTCGACGTCGACATCCTGTTCGCGAGCCTGCGCGAGCACGGCTCCGTGCGCCGCTACTCGACGGCGATGCGCGGCGAGTACGGCGGCCGCGAGAGCGTCGAGATCTCGGCGGTCGCGGTCGACCAGGGCGCCATTCCGTGCGTCGCGCTCAGCATCCGCAAGGTGGTGCGCGAGATGGTCGGGGCCGGCCAGGGCGGCCAGGCCATGCTGCGCTCGGTCGACCAGTTGACCGAGCTCGTCGGACGGATGCCGCTCAAGGAGCTGGTGCGCGAGACGACCGACATCATCGAGCGCATGTGCATCGAGGCGGCGCTGCAGCTGACCGGCGACAACCGCGCCTCGGCCGCCGAGATGCTCGGCCTCAGCCGCCAGAGCCTCTACGTGAAGCTGCGCCGCTACGGCCTCGGCGAGCTCGACGGCGAGGCCGAGTAGCGGGCCTCGCGGGACTGTCCCGGCGCTTCGATCTGGACGTCCGTCGTCGGAGCCTGCGCCGGCCGCAACCCGCAGCAACGCCGCCGCCGCGCCGCATCGACAATTGCCAGCGCCAAGTGTCAATAATAATTGACGTCAACTTATGGCGCGCCTAGCATCTCACGACGGCCCGGCCGGGACGTCCCCGGGGGCGTCCCGAGACGTCCGGCCGGTCTCGTGGCGAGGTGCAGCGATGGCAGAGACCAGCCTGAAGCCGTGGGTCACACACCGCCCCGAGCCGGGCGCCGTGGTCGAGCTCTTGAAGCCCATCACCTGGTTCGCGCCCATGTGGGCCTTCGCCTGCGGCGCGGTCTCCGCCGGCGTGCCGCTGGACGGGCGGTGGCTCCTGGTCCTGGCCGGCGTCGTGCTCGCCGGGCCGCTGGTGTGCGGCGCGAGCCAGGCCGTCAACGACTGGTTCGACCGTCACGTCGATGCCATCAACGAGCCCGGCCGGCCGATCCCCTCGGGCCGCATCCCCGGCCGCTGGGGCCTCCATGTCGCCGTCGGCTGGACGCTCGTCTCGCTGGCTTTCGCGTCGACGCTCGGCGGTCTCGTGTTCGCCGCCGCCGTGCTCGGCCTCGCGCTCGCCTGGGCCTATAGCGCGCCGCCGCTCCGCCTCAAGCAGGACGGCTGGTGGGGCAACGCCGCGGTCGCCGCCTGCTACGAGGGCCTGCCGTGGTTCACCGGCGCCGCCCTCGCCGCCGGGGCGATGCCGTCAGGCCGCGTGCTGGCGCTCGCCGCGCTCTACAGCATCGGCGCCCACGGCATCATGACGCTCAACGACTTCAAGTCGATCGAGGGCGACCGCCGTATGGGAATCCGATCGCTGCCCGCGCGCTTGGGCCCGGGTCCGGCGGCGCGCCTCGCCTGCTGGGTCATGGCGCTGCCGCAGCTCGTCGTGGTGCTGCTGCTCGGGAGCTGGGGGCTCGCGGGCTACGCGGCGCTGATCGCTGCGGCGCTCGCGATCCAGCTCGTCCTGATGCGCAAGTTGCTCGCCGATCCGCGCGCCCGCGCCCCCTGGTACAACGCCACCGGCACCACGCTCTACGTGCTCGGCATGATGGTCGCCGCGATCGCCGTCGCGAGCGCCGGTGCCCAGGGAGGCGGATCATGACCGGACCCTCACTGGGCTGGATCGGCATCGTCAGGCTCGGGCTCGTGCAGACCGCGCTCGGCGCCATCGTCGTGCTGACCACCTCGACGCTGAACCGGGTGATGGTCGTCGAGATGGCGCTCCCGGCCGTGCTGCCCGGGCTCCTGGTGGCGCTTCACTATGCCGTGCA
>JAKAML010000379.1 GCA_021812845.1 Pseudomonadota bacterium | reverse complement strand
AGCGCCGACAGCGTGGTCGAGGCGCTCGACCTCGCCGGCGTGTCGCTCGGCGCCGCCGCCGCCGGCCTGCCGCTCGAAGGTCTGTTCCACGTCGCCTCACGCGACAACGTGCTGACGGTGAAGCCGCGCGACGCGACGCTCGGGTCGCAGCGCGTGGCCGGCCACCTGATCGTCGCGCGCCGGAGCGGCGGCCGGCCGTCGACGGTGACCGCCAGCCTCGAGCTCGGCGAGGTGATGCTCGCGGATCTCCTGACGCCGGTACTCGACCGGCGGTCGCAGGCGGACGCGATGGCGGCCGTCGCCGATCCGGCGGCCGCGAATGGCGCGCCGGCTTGGCCCGAGCACGGGTTCGACCTGTCGCCGACCGAGCGCGTCGACGGCAAGGTCGAGGTCCGCTTCAAGAGGCTCGGCCTCGGCAATGCTCTCGCGCTGGGGCCCGGCCGCCTGTCGGCGCGGATCGCCGCCGGCCGCGTCGAGGTCGAGGCGCTCGACGGTCCGGCGCTCGGCGGCACGGTCGCAGCGAGCGCCTCGCTGTCGCGCGTCAAGGGCGGCGTGGAGGGCACGATCAAGCTCAGGATGTCGGGCCTGAAGCCCGGGCAAGGCGCCAGGCCGTCGGCGCTCGGCGGGCCGAACGCCGCCGGATCCGGCGCCGGCGCTCCGCCGAGCCTGGGCCTGACGCTCGATCTCGCCGGCCGCGGCACCAGCCCGCGCACGCTGGTCGGCGCGCTGAAGGGCCAGGGCGTGGCCGATCTCGACGGGATCGAGCTCGCGGGCCTGACGCCGGAGGCCGTGCAGCAGCAGTCTCTGGCGCTCGCGGCGGGCAGGATCGGGCCGGGCGACAACGCCCTGACGCGGGCGCTTGAGAGTGCCGCGGCCACCACGACGGTGGCCGTTCCGCCGGGGCGCTACGCGATCGAGGCGGGCGACGGGGTGCTGCGGATCAAGGCGGTCACCATCGCGACCTCGGAGGGGCGCACGACCGTCGACACCTCGCTCGATCTCGGCGAGCTGCGGCTCGACAGCGAGTGGCGGATCGACGCCGGTGCGCCGGCCGGCCTGACGGGCGAGAAGTCCGCGGCCGGACGTGCCGCGCCGCTGCCGCCGGTCTACGTCGTCTATGCCGGGCCGCTCGGCACGCCGGGCGCGATGGCGCCGCGGATCTCGGCGGGCGCGCTCGAGCGGGAGCTCTCGGTGCGCAAGCTCGAGCGCGACGTCGACGAGCTGGAGCGGATCCGCCGCGAGGACGAGCAGCGCCGGACCGACGAGGCCGAGCGCCAGCGGCGGCTCGAGGCAGAGCGGGCAGCGGTGACCGCCGATCCGGCGCTTGCCGCGCCGGGCCCGGCCGACGGTAGCCGGGACGGTGGACGGGGGGCCGGCTCGTCCCTCGACGCACCGGTGCCCTCGCAGCCGCCGGTGTCGCCGCAGAGCGGACTCGTCACCGACGCCCCGCAGGGTCCGGCCACCGAGCGCCCGCCGATCCGGGTGACGCCGCCGCCGCGTGCGGTGCGCCGCGTCTCGCCGGGCGACGAGATCCTGCGCAACCTGTCGCCGAACTGAGACCGCGGGCGCGGCATCGAACTCGACTTCAACTCCGGTCCCCGGCTCCGCCGCCACCTTCGCGTGTGGATTGCCGCTCGGTCAGGCGGCGCAGCAGCCACACCCTGACCGCGCTCGACAGATTGGCATCGCCGCGCTCGGCGTCGATCATGGCGACGAGGGCGGCGAGCGACCGGCCGTCGTCCACCGCCGCGGCCTTGAGCGCGTCCCAGAACGGCGCCTCCAGCGATATGGAGGTGCGGTGGCCCCGGATCGAGAACGAGCGCTTCTCGGGCTTCATGGGCGCCCCGGGTCGTCGTCCGCCGCGCGGCCGTGACCGGGCGCGTCGCGCCCGGCGCCGTCGTCGGCCTCGCGCCGCGCGCCGTCGAGTTCGCGCCGCCGACGTTCGGCCTCGGCCTCGTGACGCGCACGGTCTGCCTTGGAGCGGCCGAACGCGAGGCGGTTCTCGGCGGCCTTGCGATCCTTCTCGACGCGTGCCTTCGCCTTGCGGGCCTTGTTGAGATTGACGATGTCGGCGGCCATCGGTGCCCTCCATGTTGCGGTGGTCTGCGGCCGCGCCGCGGCCCGGGACTAACCCTTGTCGGGAGCCTGCGCCAAGGGACCATAGAGCGCCGGCCGGCGGTCGCGAAAGAAGCCCCAGTCGGCCCGATAGCGCGCGACGAGGTCGAGATCGAAGGTGTGCACGAGTTCGCCCGCGTCCGTCGCGCCGAAGCTCTCGACGAGGGCGCCCGTGTGGTCGGCGATGAACGAGTGGCCGTAGAAGCGCTGCTCGGCGCCGTCGTTGCTCTCGAGCCCGATGCGGTTCGACGCGATCACGGGGACGGCGTTCGAAACCGCGTGGCCCTGCATCGCGCGCTGCCACATGGCGTGCGTGTCGAGCGCGGTATCGTAGGGCTCGGACCCGATCGCGGTCGGATAGAACAACAGCTCGGCGCCTTGCAGCATCATGGCGCGCGCGGCCTCGGGGAACCACTGGTCCCAGCAGATGCCGACGCCGATGGTCGCAAAACGCGTCTTCCACGCCTTGAAACCGGTATCGCCGGGCGTGAAGTAGTACTTCTCCTGGTAGCCCGGTCCGTCGGGGATATGGCTCT
>JAKAML010000378.1 GCA_021812845.1 Pseudomonadota bacterium | reverse complement strand
GCGAGACGATCGACTTCGGCCCCTGCGCGTTCATGGACGCCTACCACCCCGAGGCCGTGTTCAGCTCGATCGACCGCGACGGCCGCTACGCTTTCGCCAACCAGCCGGGCATCGCGCACTGGAACCTGGTGCGGTTCGCGGAGACGCTGCTTCCGCTACTTGCCTCGAGCACCGAGGAGGCAGTGGCCGTGGCGGAGGCGGCGCTGAACCGGTTCGGAGCCGCGTTCGAGGCGGCCTACGGTGCAAGCCTCGGCCGCAAGATCGGCCTCGAGCCGAAGGATGGCGGCATCGCGGAGGCCGATCTCGATATCGTGCGCGGCCTTCTGACGCTGATGGCGCACGGCAAGGCGGATTTCACACTGACCTTCCGCCGGCTGGCGGACGCGGCGGAGGATGCCTCGGCCGACGCCGCCGTGGCGGCGCTGTTCGGCGACGGGATCGATGTCGCGCCCTGGCTTGCCCGCTGGCGCAGGCGGCTGACGGAGGAGCCCGGAACGGCGGCCGGGCGCGCGGCGGACATGCGGACCGTCAATCCATGGCTCGTCCCCCGCAACCACCGCATCGAGCAGGCGATCGCGGCCGCCGTCGGCAGCGGCGAGGGTGACGGCGATTTCGCACCCTTCGAGCGCCTGGTCGCCGCACTCGAGCGGCCGTTCGAGGAGCGCGCGGAGTTTGCCGATCTCGCCCTGCCGCCCGAGCCGGGCGAGGAGGTGCGCGAGACGTTTTGCGGGACCTGAGGGCCTGCTCCGCTGCCGGCCGTGGTCGGGCTCAGCCGATCACGGCGGGTGTGCGGCGCGTGTTGCGTCGGGTGACGAGCTCGTCGACGATGGCGAGGGCGACGTCGGCGCGGCGGACGGATCCCGGCCGCCAGTCCCTCGGCTCGGCGATCACCCGCGCGGCCCCGGTCGCCGGGCCGTCCTGCAGGATGCCGGGGCGGAGGATGGTCCAGTCGAGCGCCGAGGCGCGCACGATGCGCTCCTGGACGTCCTTGTCGTCGTAGACCCGTTTCAGGACCAGCATGAACGGCAGCGCGTAGACGAGCCCGAGATGGCCGCGGCTGTCGCCCGCCCCGAAGCCGGTGACGACCACGACGCGCCGGATGCCGGTCTCGGTCATGGCGTCGACGAGAATGCGGGTTGCGCGGGAGAAGAAATCGGTGCCGGTCAGGAACTCGGGGCCCATGGCGAGGCCGAGCGCCTGGACGACGGCGTCCATGCCGGCGAGCGCACGATCGACGTCCCCCCGCCGGAGCGCGTCGCCGTCGAACCGCTCGAGGCGCGGGTCGGCGATCGGGATCTGCGTCGCCGAGCGGGCGAAGGCACGCACCGAGTGGCCGGCCGCCAGCAGCGCCTTGACCGTCTCGAGGCCGATGCCGCGGCTCGCGCCGATTACGAGGACGTTCATGACACGCAATCCATATTGCAGTGCGGGAGCGCGTCGCGGGTGTGATCCGCGAGGCACGCAGCAGCCTTCGGATAGCCGCGAGGCGGTGACAAGTCCACGGGGCAGCGATAAAGACTTTGCCCGGTCGCCGATCGGAGACCGACACGTTCATCAGGGGAGGACGATAAGATGCGGAAGTTCATGACCGTGCTGATGGCTGCTGCGTTCACGGCCGGGATCGCCGGCGTCGGCGCTCCGGCGTTCGCCAAGAAGGAGCCCGCCAAGACCAAGATGGGCTGCATCAAGGGCAAGGAGAAGTGGAACGCCGGGGCCGGCAAGTGCGAGAAGGCGAAGCTCGTCAAGAAGGCGAAGAAGAAGAAGTGATCCCGGCGCCGGGCGCCGAGAGATCCGATCGGGCCGGCCGCGGACTCTGCGGTCGGCCCGCTTGATTCTGGAGAGCGGCGATCGGCCGCGTGCCTCGTGCGCTTGACGCGGAACCTTGTCCGCGGCTCCCTCGACGCTGCGGATCGGGAGGCGGGCGCCATGGCGCGGGAAAGCTACAGGACACTGGCCGAGAAGGCGGCCCGTCGCGTGCGGGAGATCATGCCGTCGGAGCTGCGGCGGCGGATGGCGACGGAACGGGATCTGCTCGTCGTCGACGTGCGCGAGCGCGGCGAGTTCGACGCGATCCACATCCCCGGATCGCGCAACGTGCCGCGCGGCATCCTGGAGGCTGCCTGCGAGTACGACTATGCGGAAACCGAGCCGGATCTCGTCGAGGCGCGGGGACGTCCCGTGGTCGTCGTCTGCCGCTCGGGCAACCGCAGCGCCCTCGCCGCTCTCGTCATGCAGGAGATCGGCTACGCGAACGTCGCGTCGCTGAAGCTCGGCATCAAGGGCTGGAACGACGGCGATCACCCGCTGGTCGACGGCCGCGGCATCCCGGTCGACGGCGACGACGCTGCCCACGTCATCGAGCCGAGGCTCGCCCGCGAGCAGATCGACCCTTCACGTCGCAAGGGATAGCAGCATCCCCGCGGCCGCCCCCACTCACGCGCGTCACCCGGCGAGTGCGGCCTTCAGCTTCTCGGCGTTCGCGGTCAGCACGGCATTGTCCTCGGCGTGCCCGCCGTGATGTCCGAGCCGACGCCCCTCGCGCATCGGAATGACGTGAAAATGCAGATGGAACACGGACTGCCCGGCCGGCGCCTCGTTGAACTGCGAGATCCTGACGCCGTCGGCAGCGAACGCCGTCTTGGCTGCGACCGCGATCCTCAGATCG
>JAKAML010000377.1 GCA_021812845.1 Pseudomonadota bacterium | reverse complement strand
AGGCGCTGGTCAGGGATCCGCGCACGCGGCTCGTCGCCATGACCGGGTCGAACGAGACCGCGTGGGCGATCGGGCGGGCGCTGGCCGAGCGGCGGGGGCCGCTGGTGCCGCTCGTCGCCGAGACCGGCGGCATCAACGCCATGATCGCGGATTCGAGCGCGCTCCCCGAACAGATCGTGCGCGACGCCGTCCGCTCGGCGTTCGACAGCGCCGGGCAGCGCTGCTCGGCGGCGCGGGTGCTGTTCCTGCAGGCGGAGATCGCCGAGCGGACGCTCGCCATGCTCGACGGCGCGGCGCGGACGCTCACGATCGGCGATCCGATGGACTACGCGACCGACCTCGGCCCGGTGATCGACGAGCGGGCGCAGGACACGCTCGAGGGGCACAAGCTCAAGATGCAGCGCGAGGGGCGGCTGATCGTCGACGTGGTGCCGCCGGAGGCGTGTCGGGTCGGCACGTTCGTCGGTCCGGCAATCTACGAGATCGACCGTCTCGAGCGGCTCGACAGGGAGGTGTTCGGCCCGATCCTGCATGTCGTGCGCTGGGAGGGCGGGCACCTCGACAAGGTCGTTGCGGCGATCAACGCCTCGGGCCACGGGCTGACGCTCGGGCTGCACAGCCGCATCGCGGCGGTGGCCGACTACGTGGCCGAGCACGCGAAGGTCGGCAACCTCTACGTCAACCGCAACCAGATCGGCGCCATGGTCGGCATCCAGCCGTTCGGCGGCGAGGGGCTGTCGGGCACGGGACCGAAGATCGGCGGGCCCAACTACCTGCTGCGCTTCATGACCGAGCGCGTGCGCACGACCGACATGACCGCCACCGGCGGCAACATCGCGCTGCTCGGGCAAGGGGAGGCGTGACACGCAGCAGCCGAGAATTGAATCCGCACCATGCTCCTCGTCCACGTCATGGCCGGACAAGGAATGTCGGGAGGGATGCCGAGGTCGAACACTCGTCTCGCGGGAACGACGGGCGAGGCGTGAACGGGCGCGGCGTGACGGCGCGGGGAGCCGGCCGCCGGCTCCGGCTCTTCACCAGGCGAGCACGGGCATCGCCCCGACCGCGCGCGGGGGGCCCTGGGCGAAGAGGCGGGCGAGTTTCTCGGGGTCGAGCGCTCCGCCGGTCATGGTGTCCGCGCGATGGATGCCCGAGCCGATGAACAGCGCGTCGATGCCGGCACCCTCCGCGCCGGCGATGTCGGTCCTGAGTGCGTCGCCGATGGCGAGAATGCGGCTCCGCGGAACCGGGGCGCGGCGCAGCGCCTCGGCGCGGGCGACGGCGGCGTCGTAGGCGGAGGCGTGCGGCTTTCCGGCCCAGAAGACGTCGCCGCCGAGGCGCTCGTAGAGCAGGGCCACGGCGCCCGCGCAGATGTAGTGTCGGCCTCCGACGTCGACCACGAGATCGGGATTGGCGCAGACGAACGGCAGGTCGCGGTCGCGTGCCCGCTCGAGCAGCGGCCGGTAGTCCTCCTCGGTCTCGACGAGGGCGTCGACGAGCCCCGAGCAGCCGATGGCCTCGGCCTCGGCGAGGGGGGCGGCGCGGGCCGTGAGGCGCTCGAACAGCGCCCGGTCGCGGTCCAAGGGGCCGATGTTGTGTGTCGCAGCATAGCCTCGCGACGCGACGTGGGCGAGAGTGATGTCGCCCGACGAGACGATCGTGTCCCACGCCGCCTCGGGCACGCGGCGGGTCGAGAGCATGGTGGCGACGGCGTCGTTCGGGACCGGGGCATTCGAGACCAGGACCACGGTGCCGCCGGCACGGCGGAAGCGGATCAGCGCGTCGCAGGCCGCGGCATAGGCGACGTGCCCGTCGTGGACGACACCCCACACGTCGCAGAACACCACGTCGTAGCGGCCGAGGAGGCGGCCGGCGCCGTCGAGGATGGGCGGCGCTATCGGCGCGGGGGCGGAGGCAAGCTGGCGTGACATCGGCCGGTGTTCTCGCAGTGCAAAATCGAGGTCAAGGCTAGTCTGGCGTTCAGCGCGCCTCAGTTGAGCGACGTCGCGGTTGGCGTTGTAACAGGCAAGGCGGTCTGAACGACACTAGTCGGCTTCATGTCGCGACAAAATCGTATGCGGCCTCGGCCACGTTTCGATTTGGCGCGACAGGCCACTAGCGGAGTTCCGATCCGCGGGCAATCGGCGGCAGCGCGAAATCGGCATGGCCGCCCGACAGGCGCTGCATGGGCAACTCGCGAACGGCGGGATGGCGCAGCGGACGGGGGCTCGCTACAAAGAGAGCGACATGGAGCCGCACCCCCCCGCCGCTCCGTACTCCCCGACGCCGCGGCCTGCCCGGTCCGACCGTCCCGCCGCTCCCATTCCAGCGAGGTGTGCCATGGCCAAGCTCGACGACGTCGCAGAGCGGAGGGAATGGAAGGACGCGATCAACTCGGTGATCGCGTTCGAGGGCACGGGAGCCGCCGACGACATTCTGACCGAGGTCGTGGAGACGGCGCGGCGCTCGGGCGCGCACCTGCCGTTCGCGGCCAACACGGCCTACATCAACACGATCCCGCCTGAGAAGCAGCCGCCTTACCCCGGAATCCGCGAGCTCGAGTTCAAGGTGCGGGCGGCGATCCGCTGGAACGCGGCGGCGATCGTGTTGAAGGCCAACAAGGAAAGCTCGGAGCTCGGCGGGCATATCGCCTCGTTCCAGTCGGCGGCGACGCT
>JAKAML010000376.1 GCA_021812845.1 Pseudomonadota bacterium | reverse complement strand
GGCGGGCAGCCTCGGCGAGGCGCTGTCGGCGGTCGTGGCGAGCCACGTCGCCATGTGCCCGCGCTGCGCCGGCGAGGTGCGCCGGCTCGACCGCATCGGCGCGGCGATCTTCGATCAGCTTCCGGCGGTCGCCATGGCGCGGCCGCAGCCGCAGCCGCCGGGCGCGCGCGTCGCTACCCTGGACCGCCCGGCGGCCGCCGACGAGGCGACCCCCGGCGACGTGCCGGGGCCGCTGCGGCGGCTCGTCGGGCCCGATCTCGACCGCGTACCCTGGCGGCGCATCGGCTTCGGCGTGTGGCACTATCCCCTGCCCCTGTCCGAAGGCGCCAAGGGCGACTTGCGGCTGCTCAAGGTCTCGCCCGGACAGGCGATGCCGGAGCACGGCCACGGCGGGGCGGAGCTGACGCTGATGCTGCGCGGATCCTATCGCGACGAGGTCGGCACCTTCCGCCTGGGCGACGTGGCCGATCTCGACGAGGAGATCGAGCACCGGCCCGTCGCCGACGTCGACGAGGGCTGCATCTGCCTCATCGCCAGCGAGGAGCGGGCGCGCTTCCGCGGCCTCGTCGCACGGCTGTTCCAGCCGTGGACGGGCTTCTGAGGCCCGGACGCGACAATGGACCGTCTCCTGCCCTGGTCGTCGGTCTGGATCACCGGCGCCAGCTCGGGCATCGGCCGCGAGGTGGCGCTGCTTGTCGCCGCGGCGGGGGCGCGGGTGGCGATCTCGGCGAGGAGCGGCGACCGGCTGGCGGACGTCGCCGGCCGTTCCGAACGGCTGACGGCGGTGCCGCTCGACGTCACGGACCGCGCCGCCACGGCGGCGGCCGTCGACGCCATCGAGCGCGCGCAGGGACCGCTCGATCTCGCGATCCTCAACGCCGGCGTGTGGCAGCCGATGGGCGCGCGGGGCTTCGATGCGGAGACGTCGGCGCGCTCGATGGAGGTCAACTATCTCGGGCTCGCGAACGCGCTCGAGACGCTGATCCCGCGCATGACCGGACGCGGGCGGGGCCACATCGCGCTCGTCGCCTCCGTTGCCGGCTACCGCGGGCTGCCACAGGCGGCGGCCTACGCGCCGAGCAAGGCCGCCGTCATCAGCCTCGCGGAGACGCTGGCGCCCGACCTCGCGCGCCAGGGGGTGACGCTGAGCGTGATCAACCCGGGCTTCGTCGACACGCCGATGACGGCGGTGAACCGCTTCCCGATGCCGTTCCTGATGCCGGCGGAGGAGGCCGCGCGGAGGATCGTCGACGGCCTCGCGCGGAAGAAATTCGAGATCGCGTTCCCGTGGCAGCTCGTCGCGATGCTGAAGCTCGCGCGCGTGCTGCCTTATCCGGCCTATTTCTGGTTCGCGCGCAGTTTCCTGATGCCGCGGCGGAAGGGCGACGGCTGACCCGACCGGAGCGCCGACGCCTGCCGGATGCTCAGGCGGCCGCGCGGGCGAGGTCGGGCCGGCGCTCGAAGACGATGGTCAGCTCGCCGAGGCGGACGCCGAACTTGCTGAGCGTCGCGCGGTTGAGGGCGCGCGCGGCGTCGAGGCGGTGATAGCGGTCGTCGAGGGCGACGGTGAGCGGGTGGCCGCGGAGCCTGAGGCGGAAGCGGTAGCGCATCCGCGCGCTGCCGGGTCCGTTGAGCCCCTCGACCGGGCCGACGACGTCGGTACCGGTGCCGTGGAAGGCCGTGGCCCCGTCGCGCTCGAGCTGCCACGATCGCGTCTCGGTGGCGCCGTCGTCGAAAGCGAACGCCTCCTCGACCACGAGCCGGCCGGCGACCCAGCGCCCTTCGAGCTCGACGGCGAAGCGCCGCCGCACGCGGCCCGTGCGGTCCTCGAACACGCCCCACGCCTGCACGCGGCCCTCGAGGAACGTCAGCAGGTCGAACGGTGCCGCGCCGCCCTCCGCCGCGACGGCGACCGGCAGCGCGGGAAGGTGGTGTCGCAGACGCTGGTCGTCGGGTGCTGCGCGGGTCATCGCGGGGTCCGGTCGTGTGTTCCTGCGTGACAGGATACGTGGCACCCCGCCCGCGCGGATCATGTGACGGCGCGACCGTGCCGGGGCCGCGACAGGCGATAGAGGCCGACGTCGATCGCGCCGCGCTCGAAGCCGACCTCGCAGTAGGTCAGGTAGTAGAGCCACATGCGGCGGAAGCGCTCGTCGAAGCCGAGGGCCGAAATGCCGGGCCAGGCGCGCTCGAAGCGCCGCCGCCACTCGGCCAGGGTCAGCGCGTAGCTCGCCCCGAACGTCGTCACCGTCTCGAAGGCGAGCCCGGCCGCCCCGGCGCTGTCGCGCATCGCGGCGACGGTCGGCAGCATCCCGCCCGGAAAGATGTAGGCCTGGATGAAATCCGGCTTGCCGCGGTAGCGCGCGTAGGCCTCGGGCGCGATGGTGATGGCCTGGACGAGCCCGGTGCCGCCTGGGCGCAGTCGATCGTGCACCGCCCGGAAGTAGCGCGGCCAGTTCTCGGCGCCGACGGCCTCGATCATCTCGATCGAGACCACGTGGTCGAAGCTGCCGGTCGCGTCGCGGTAGTCCTCGAGGCGGATCGTGGCCTTGCGGTCGAGGCCGGCGGCGGCGAGCCGGGCGCGGGCGTGGCGGGCCTGCTCGGCCGACAGCGTCAGGCCGGTGACGGAGAGGCCGCGTTGGGCCGCGGCCTCGGCGAAGCCGCCCCAGCCGCAGCCGATCTCCA
>JAKAML010000375.1 GCA_021812845.1 Pseudomonadota bacterium | reverse complement strand
CGCCCGCGCACCGGGCAATACTCGGGATAGCCGCGGTCGTGCTGTGGCCACAGCCCGTGCAGCACGAAGGCGAAGCGCCGGCCGTCGCGGCGGTCGCACTGCGGGTCGGGGCCGGGCCGGTCCGGGCTCGCGCAGTAGGTCGGGCTCCACGACAGCACCAGGGCGTAGTAGTCGAACTCGCCGGCCGTGTTCCTCGCCGGTCCCTGCCGGTCGTCGCCGAACCGGCTCGGCGGATTGAAGCGATCGGACGGCGTGTAGCGCTGCTGGGCGTCGGCGGCGCCCGCGGCCGTCAGCAACGCCAGGAGCCCGAGGGCGGCGTTGAGCATCGTGCGGTCGAGCATGGGCTCGGTCTCCTGTGGCGGCCGTCGTGCGTGACGCCGGCCGGGTTCGATACGATGGAGTTGAAAACTCGACCAATATTGCTGCTGGCCGCGCGCACCCGACGCCGACCGGCGCGCAGCATAGCGTTCGTTCGCGCGACGGCAATGGCCACGCCCGCAGGGTTCGGCCGGCTCGCCGTGACGCGATGGCTAGGCGCCCTTCTTGCGGGTGGCGGCAGGCTTCGGCCTCCCGGCCGCCTTGCGGGACACCTTCGGCCCGCCTGTGCCCGCCCTGTCCCTTCTCGATCGTTTGCCGGCTGGCTTGGACCCACCGGTGCCGGCGAGCGCGGCGAGGATGCGGACCCAGCTTCGCGCCCCCTTCTCGAAGCTCGTGATATTGTACTTCTCGTCAGGCGAATGGATGCGGTCGTCGTCGAGGCCGAAGCCGATCAAGAGGCTGTCCATGCCGAGCTCGGACTTGAACGAGGTGACGATCGGGATCGACGCGCCGCAGCCCATCAGCACCGCCGGCCGGCCCCACTCCGCCTCGAGCGCCGCCGCCGCCGCCCGCATCATCGGCGTCGTGGTGTCGAAGGCGATCGCCGCGCCGCCGTGGCTGCCGATGAACTCGACCCGGCAGTCGGGCGGCAGCGCGGCGCGGATCGCGGCCTGCACGGCGGCGAGCACCTCGTCCGGCCGCTGCCCGGCGACCAGGCGGCAACTGATCTTCACGCTCGCCTTCGACGGGATGACTGTTTTCGAGCCCGCCCCCTGGTAGCCGCCGGCGACGCCGTTGAACTCGAGGGTCGGCCGCGACCAGAGCTGCTCGATCACCGTTCGGCCGCGCTCGCCGTAGGGCGTCGCGAGGCCGACGCTGCCGAGGAACGCCGCGCTCGCCGCCGAAAGCGGCGCCCACTGGGCGAGCTGCGCCCGGCTCGGCGCGACGATGCCGTCGTAGAAGCCCGGCACGGTGACCCGGCCGTCGTCGTCGTGCAGGCTCGCCATGGCGCGCGCCAGTGCCCGGATCGGGTTGACGGCGGGACCGCCGTAGAGGCCGGAATGGAGATCCCGCGCCGGTCCCGTCACCACTGCCTCCGTGACCGCGAGCCCGCGCAGCATGGTGGTGATGGCGGGCGTGTCCTTGTCCCATTGTCCGGTGTCGCACACGAGCACCACGTCGGCGGCGATCTCCGCGCCGTGCTTCGCGAAGAACCCTGGCAGCGACGGCGAGCCGCACTCCTCCTCGCCCTCGATCATCACCGACACCTTGACCGGCAGCCGGCCCGCGACGGCCTTGTAGGCGCGCACCGCCTCGAGGAAGGTCGAGAGCTGGCCCTTGTTGTCCTCCGCCCCGCGCGCGACGACGACGCGGCCGTTGAGCGGGTCGTCGGCGATCACCGGCGAAAACGGCGGCGAGGTCCAGAGCTCCAGGGGATCGGCGGGCTGCACGTCGTAGTGGCCGTAGAACAGCACGTGCGGAGCGCCGTCGGGCGCCGGGTCGCGGTCGTGGGCGACGACGATCGGATGCCCGGTGGTCCGCTTTACCTCGACGTCGAAGCCGAGCCCGACGAGCGTCGCGGCGCACCAGTCCGCGGCGCGGCGGCACTGCTGGACGTAGGCCGGATCGGCGGAGATGCTGTCGATCGCGAGCAGGTCGAACAGCCGGTCGAGCGCGGCCGCGCGCGTGTCGTCGAGCCGCTGCAGGACGGCGGTGATGGGTTCGGCCATGGTGCGTGCGATCGCCTCCCGGGTTTGCCGCGCCGCTGCGCCGGGCTTCGCGCTGGATTCCGGCCGGACCTTGCGCGAACGGGCGCCGGCCGTCAAAGGCCTTGGATCCGGCCGATGCGACGTAGGCAGATGCAACCCCGCGCTCGACCCGCGCCGCCGCTGCCGTCCGCAGCGGGTGCCCCTGCATCGGCAAGGCTTTCTCGCGCGCCGCTCTGCTGCTATGGCACGGACAGGACACCGTCGGCCCCACGCGGCCGGCGGCACGCTGCCTGGAGCCCGTTCGCATGGCGACCCTCGACGAGCCTGCCAACCGAATGCCGTCCCCGCGGCCGATGGTCTACCTGTTCGGGGCCGCGACCTCCACCGACGGCCGGTCCGACGGCCACGCCGGCATGAAGGATCTGCTCGGCGGCAAAGGCGCGAACCTGGCCGAGATGGCGAACCTCGGCCTGCCTGTTCCGCCGGGCTTCACGCTGTCGACCGATGTCTGCGTCGCCTACTACGCCCATGGCCGTACTCTGCCGGACGGTCTCGATCGCGAGGTCGAGGCGGCGATCGCCAAGGTCGAGGCGGCGGTCGGCACCGGTTTCGGCGACGTCACGAACCCGCTGCTCGTGGCCGTCCGCTCCGGCGCCCGC
>JAKAML010000374.1 GCA_021812845.1 Pseudomonadota bacterium | reverse complement strand
CCGGTCTCGACGGCGCCCGTCGAGACCGGGCTGCTGCTCGGACCGGGCGGGGAGTTCGCCTTCGTCGGCATCAGCCTCGCCGCCGCGCTCAAGCTGATGCGGCCTGAGACCGCGAGCTTCACCTTCGCCGTCACCGCGCTGTCGATGGCGCTGATCCCGCTGATGCCGGCCCTGGCACGGCGGATCGCGCCCCTCGTCGCCCCGCCGTCGGCGCCCGACCCGGCGCTGCTCTTGACGCCCGGGCCGCGCCGCGGCCACGCCATCGTGGTCGGCTACGGCCGCGTCGGCAAGGTCGTGTC
Organism: Pseudomonadota bacterium; assembly: GCA_021812845.1. Classification (GTDB taxonomy): domain Bacteria; phylum Pseudomonadota; class Alphaproteobacteria; order Rhizobiales; family Hyphomicrobiaceae; genus JAKAML01. The sequence continues at coordinate 2,390 of JAKAML010000374.1, read as the reverse complement.
GTCGCTGCTCGCCGAGCACCGCGTGCCCTACACCGCCACCGACCTCGACGCCCAGACCGTGAGCGACGATCGCGGCGCCGGCCACGAGGTCTATTACGGCAACGCCGCCGACCCCGCATTCCTCGCCGCCTGCGGGCTCCGCGACGCCGCCGGCGTGATCGTCACCGTCCAGGCCCGCGACGCGGTCGACCGCATCGTTACGGCCGTCCGCGCGCAAAGTCCGGACGTGATGATCGTCTGCCGCGCGCGCGACGCCGACCACGCCCGCCATCTCTACGCGATCGGCGTCACCGACGCCGTGCCGGAGACGATCGAGGCCAGCCTGCAACTGTCGGAGGCCGCGCTCGTCGGCCTCGGCATCCCGACCGGCCTCGTCATCGCCTCGGTGCACGAGCAGCGCGACGCGGTCCGCAAGGATCTGCAGATCGCGGCGCGGAAGTCGGGCCAGCCGGCGCCGCACTCGCTGCGCAGCCGCCTCGACCGTGCGGCGGACCAGAAGCCCGCGCCGCCGGCCGCGCCCGAGCCCAGCGTCCCTCCCGACGACCGCCGACCGGGCTGACGCTCCGCGGCCGCTCGCGCGACATTGCGACCCTCCTCCCCTCCCCCCTCCGGGGAGGGGTCGGAAGTGGGGGTGGGAGCGTAAGGATTGGTGGGGGCGTTAGGAGGGGTGGGGGTGGCACGCGCTGCGCCGGCGCGCCCGGAGGGACCCCGAGCGCACGGCTGTCACGCCGCCTGGGCCGCGCGCTGCACCGCCTCGCAGATGTCGCCGACGACGGTCGTGACGAGGCCCTCGTCGTCGCCCTCGGCCATGACACGGATCACGGGCTCGGTGCCCGACGGCCGGATGACGAGCCGCCCGCCCTTGCCGAGCTTCTCCTTGGCGCCCTCGATCGCCGCCCTGACCCGCGTGTCCTCGAGCGGCTTGCCGTTGGCGTAGCGCACGTTCTTCAGGACCTGCGGCAGCCGCTCGAAGCGCGCGCAGACCTCCGACACCGGCTTCTCCGACGCCACCGCCACCGCCAAGACCTGCAGCGCCGAGACGAGCCCGTCGCCAGTGGTCGAGAAGTCCGACAGCACGATGTGGCCAGACTGCTCGCCGCCGACGTTGAAGCCGTGCTTCCGCATGTGCTCGACCACGTAGCGGTCGCCGACCGGCGTCCGCGCCAACGAAAGCCCGATGCCGCCGAGATAGCGCTCGAGGCCGAGGTTCGACATCACGGTCGCCACGATGCCGCCCGCCGCCAGCTTGCCGCGCCGGTGCCAGCTCTCCGCGATCACCGCCATCAGCTGGTCGCCGTCGACGATGTGGCCCTTCTCGTCGACCAGCACCACCCGGTCGGCGTCGCCGTCGAGGGCGATGCCGATATCGGCGCGCACCTCCTTGACCTTCTCGATCAGCGCCTCGGGCGCCGTCGAGCCGCACTTGTGGTTGATGTTGCGGCCGTTCGGATCGACGCCGATCTTGATGACCTCGGCGCCGAGCTCCCACAGCGCCTCCGGTGCCACCTTGTAGGCCGCCCCGTTGGCGCAATCGATCACGATCCGGAGCCCGTCGAGGCGCAGGTTCCGCGGCAGCGTGCGCTTGGCGAACTCGATATAGCGCTCCTGCGCGCTCTCGACCCGCGTCGCCCGGCCGATGCGGTCGGACGGCACCAGGAGCGACGCCGAGTCCTGCTCGATCAATTCCTCGATCCGCCGCTCCGTATCGTCGGAGAGCTTGAACCCGTCGGGATCGAACAGCTTGATGCCGTTGTCGTCGAAGCGGTTGTGGGAGGCCGAGATCATCACCCCGAGATCGGCGCGGAGCGAGCGCGTCAGCATCGAGATCGCCGGCGTCGGCATCGGACCGAGCAGGAACACGTCCATGCCGACCGAGGTGAAGCCCGACATCAGGGCCGCCTCGAGCATGTAGCCGGAGAGCCGCGTGTCCTTGCCGATCACCACCCGGTGGCGGTGGTCGCCCGACCGGAACAGCGTGCCCGCCGCCATGCCGACCTTCAGCGCGACCTCCGATGTCATCGGATGCTTGTTCGCGAGCCCCCGGATGCCGTCCGTCCCGAAATAGCGCCGTGTCATGCCGTGTCCCTCATGGTCCTCGACCCTGGTCCGACGGGCCGCTCCGGTGCCCGATCCGTCGTCAGAAGCAACCTTTGCGCCGGTTCGCAGGTTGCCGCAACACCCAGCGCGTCGGCGCCTGCGCCGGAGCGCCAGAGAAAGCGCGTCGGCGCCTGCGCCGGAGCGCCAGAGCAAACCCGTCGGCGCCTGCGCCGGAGCGCCAGAGAAAGCGCGTCGGCGCCTGCGCCGGAGCGCCAGAGCAAACCCGTCGGCGCCTGCGCCGGAGCGCCAGCACCCCACCCGGGCTGTCTGCTGCCCGAGCGCCACAGCGCCGC
>JAKAML010000014.1 GCA_021812845.1 Pseudomonadota bacterium | reverse complement strand
TCGTCTCCTCGAGGTCGCGCCCGGACCTCGCGATCAGCGACGGGTTGGTGGTGACGCCGTCGACGAGCCCCGAGGCGGCAAGATCCCGGATCTCGGCGAGCTCGGCGGTATCGACGAAGAATTTCATGGGCGGCCTGTCCTTGCGACGGTTCGTGAGGTCACCTCGATGCCTTGGCCCTGCCGCAGGAACGGCGGTAGGCTCGGCGCGTGATTCCCGGGCACTGCGTCCCGTCAGGCGCTGATACCCTCGCAAAGCCACTTTGGATAGTCGGTTTGGACGACCTTCTCGACGACATGGACGACGTGACGCCGGCCGCGGCGGGGCAGAGCGTGCCCGTCGTGCTGCCGGTGGCGCTCGACCAGACCTACGACTACGCGGTGCCCGACGGGCTCGTGCCGGAGCCCGGCTCGTTCGTGCTGGTGCCGTTCGGACCGCAGACCCGGATCGGCGTGGTCTGGGACCGGGCGGTCGGCGCGCCGCCGGCCGCGGACGGGCCGGCGCGCAGGCGCGCGAAGCCGGCCAGGCTCAAGGCCGTGGCCTCTCGGCTCGAGGCGCCGCCGCTGCCCGAGGTCTCGCTGCGCTTCGCCGAGTGGATCGCGCGCTACACGCTGGCGCCGCTCGGCATGGTGATCCGCATGATGATGAGCGCGCCGGCGGTGTTCGAGCCGCAGAAGCCGCGCTTCGGCGTGACGGTGGTGCCAGGCGCGCCGGCGCCGCCGCGGCTCACGCCCGCCCGCGCCCGCGCGCTCGAGATCGCCGCCGACGGCCTGATCCGCACCAAGGCGGCGCTGGCTGTGGCGGCCAATTGCTCGACCGGCGTCGTCGACGGCCTCGTCGCCGCCGGCAATCTGGTCGACGTCGCGATCCCCGAGAAGACGTGCCCGGTGCCGAGGCCGCGCCACCAGACGCCCGAGTTCTCGCCCGACCAGCTCGCGGCCGTCACGGCGCTGCGCTCGGCCGTCGAGGCGGACGGGTACTCGGTGTCGCTGCTCGACGGCGTCACCGGCTCGGGCAAGACCGAGGTCTACTACGAGGCGGTGGCGCGCACGCTGGAGCGCGGCCGGCAGGCGCTCGTCATGCTGCCCGAGATCGCGCTCACCTCGCAGTTCATGGGCCGCTTCGAGGCCCGCTTCGGCACGCAGCCCGTCGAATGGCACTCGGCGCTGGCCGGGCCCGAGCGCGGCCGGATCTGGAGGGCGGTGGCGACGGGCGAGGCGCGCGTCGTGGTCGGCGCCCGCTCGGCGCTGTTCCTGCCCTACGCCGACCTCGGCCTGATCGTCGTCGACGAGGAGCACGACCAGGGCTTCAAGCAGGACGACCGCGTCCACTACCAGGCGCGCGACATGGCGGTGGTGCGCGCGAGCCTCGGCAAGTTCCCCGTCGTGCTCGCCTCCGCCACGCCATCGATCGAGAGCCACGTCAACGCGCGCACCGGGCGCTATCGTCATGTCGTGCTGCCCGGCCGCTTCCACGGCACGGAGCTGCCCGAGATCACGGCAATCGATCTCCGCAAGCAACAGCCCGACAAGGGCCGCTGGCTGGCGCCGACGCTGGTCGAGGCGGTGACCGAGACCATGGCGCGCGGCCAGCAGTCGCTGTTGTTCCTCAACCGCCGCGGCTATGCGCCGCTGACGCTCTGCCGGTCCTGCGGTCATCGCATCGAATGCCCGCAGTGCACGGCGTGGCTGGTCGAGCATCGCTTCCGCGGCCGGCTCCACTGCCACCACTGCGGCTTCTCGCTGGCGATGCCCGAGAAGTGCCCGAAGTGCGGCGAGCCGGGAGCGCTCGTCGCCTGCGGACCGGGCGTCGAGCGGGTCGCCGAGGAGGTCGCCGAACGCTGGCCGGAGGCCAAGGTCGAGCTGTTGTCGTCCGACCTGATTCCGGGTCTCGAGGAGATGCGCGCGGTCATCAAGCGGATCGAGGAGGGCGCGGCGCAGATCATCATCGGCACGCAGCTCGTCGCCAAGGGCCACCATTTCCCCGACCTCGCCACGGTCGGCATCGTCGACGGCGACCTCGGCCTCGCGCAGGGCGCCGACCCGCGCGCCGGCGAGCGCACGTTCCAGCTCCTGCATCAGGTCACCGGCCGCGCCGGCCGCGCCTTCGCCCGCGGCCGCGGCTTCATCCAGACCCACATGCCCGAGAACCCGGTGATGGCGGCGATCATCTGCGGCGACCGCGAGGCGTTCCTCGTGCGCGAGATCGAGACCCGGCAGCGCGGCCTCCTGCCGCCTTACGGACGGCTGGCGGCGGTCGTGATCTCGGCCCGCGACAAGGACCTGGCCGCCAACATGGCGCGCGTCATCGCCAAGGCCGCACCGGCCTCCGAGCGGATCGAGGTGCTGGGTCCGGCGGAAGCGCCGATCGCGGTCGTCCGCGGCCGCCATCGCTGGCGGCTCCTGGTCAAGGCGCCGCGCGATATCGACGTGCAGGCGTTCCTCAGGGCGTGGAGCGACAACCTGCCGAAGCTGCCGAGCGACCTTCGCGTCTCGCTCGACGTGGATCCCTATAGTTTCTTGTGAAACAGCGGCCGTGAAACGGCGGCGCGGCACGAACGGATCGACCCGAAAAATCGAGGCCGGACCCGGGGGGAGCAGATCCGGCCTCTGGGGCGTATGCGGGGGGAGGCATACGCTGGAAACTCGTCACACCGGCGGCACACTGGGACGGCACACTGGGGCGGCACACTGGCGGCGGCGCGGGCCCTGCCGCCGATCGATGCCGCGCTCAGTAGCGGTGGCGGCGGCCGCGGTTGGCCTCGGAGGCGATGATGCCGAGCATCAGCAGACCGGCGCCGATGGCTATCGCCTTGCCGACGTTGTTGCGCTTCTTCTTCTTCCGGTAGTGATGTCCGTAGCCGTAGTGGTACGGCTCGGCGTAGCGGTACGAATGGCCGCCGTCGTAGTGGTAGCCGTAGGCGTGGCCGTGACGCCGGCCGGCTTCGGCGGCGGTGGCGAGCGGCAGCAGCGAGCCCGCGGTGATCGCGGCGGCGGCGGCGAGGCTGGTCAGCGTGCGGGTGATGGTCATGACGTCGGACCCCTTGTGTTCGGCGCTCGCAGGTGTGGCGCTCGTTGGCGCCCGGCGCAGTCTGCGCGGACTTTCGCGCGTTCTCGCTGGCCGCGGTGCGCGGCCGCGAAGCCCGCATTCCGCGAAGGCGCGCATATTCAACTATGCGCATTGAATGGTGCCTGAACGGGGCGTGCAGCTCTCGTTCATCTTCGCCGCCGCGCTTGTCCGCGACGACCGGTGTGAAAGATCAACGCCCCGCGGCGCGGTTCGTTCCAAAGACTAATCCGACACCGCCGAAATGCGGCAATGCGGACGCGTCGCGGTCGGTTGAAGGATCGGATGACCCATGCTAGTGCACTCACGGCTTCACAAAGGGGGCGTCGGGCGGGGATCCACTTCTCCGCAGCCGCCGGCTTTGGCAGAACGCGCCCCACCTTACACGCGGGCGGAACCCTCACGGGCATGACCCTGGCAACCAGAGCGCCGGCAGCGGCGAATGCGAGCGTTTGACGTGGCAACAAACGATCCGATTTCCGAAGGAATGGCAGGACGTTACGCTTCCGCCTTGTTCGATCTCGCCAACGAGCAGAAGGTACTTCCCGGGGTCGAGAAGGATCTCGTGACCTTCCAGGCGATGCTCGACGCGAGCCCCGATCTCGCCGCCGTGGTCAAGAACCCGGTGATCTCGCGCGACGACCAGGGCAAGGCGCTGGCCGCGCTCGCCGCCAAGGCTGGCCTCGGCGAGACGACCGCCAACTTCCTCAAGCTCATCGCGAAGAACGGCCGCCTGTTCGCGATCGGCGACATGATCAAGGCGTTCCGTGCGCTCGCCGCCCGCCAGCGCGGCGAGGTGTCGGCGGAGGTGACGAGTGCCGTGGCGCTGACCGACGCCCAGCTCGGCGAGCTCAAGTCGACGCTGAAGGCGGCCGTCGGCAAGGATGTGCAAGTCGCGACGCGCGTCGATCCGGGCCTGCTGGGCGGCCTCGTGGTCAAGATGGGCAGCCGGATGATCGACAGCTCGCTCCGGACCAAGCTCGCGGGCCTCAGGGTCGCGATGAAGGGATAAGCCGAAGCCGTCTCGCCCGCGAGGCGGCTTTCGCATGTGGGACGAAGTCTGCCGCGCCCGCGAGGGCAGCCCCCAGGCGGGGCGGCGGCGACCGGCACTGACAGACGCAATCGACCAGGGAAGAGGTCCACCAGATGGATATTCGCGCCGCAGAGATCTCCGCGATCCTCAAGGATCAGATCAAGAATTTCGGCAAGGAGGCGCAGGTCTCGGAGATCGGCCAGGTGCTGTCGGTCGGTGACGGCATCGCGCGCGTCTACGGCCTCGACAACGTCCAGGCCGGCGAGATGGTCGAGTTCCAGGACGGCACCAAGGGCATGGCGCTGAACCTCGAGGCCGACAACGTCGGCGTCGTGATCTTCGGCGACGACCGCTCGATCCGCGAGGGCCAGACGGTCAAGCGCACCAAGGCGATCGTCGAGGTGCCGGTCGGCAAGGGCCTGCTCGGCCGCGTGGTCGACGGCCTCGGCAACCCGATCGACGGCAAGGGCCCGATCAAGTCGGACAAGAAGATGCGCGTCGACGTCAAGGCGCCGGGCATCCTGCCGCGCAAATCCGTGCACGAGCCGATGGCGACCGGCCTCAAGGCCATCGACGCGCTGATCCCGATCGGCCGCGGCCAGCGCGAGCTCGTCATCGGCGACCGCCAGACCGGCAAGACCGCCGTCATCCTCGACACCTTCCTCAACCAGAAGCCGCTCAACGCCGGCAACGACGAGAGCGCGAAGCTCTACTGCGTCTACGTCGCGGTCGGCCAGAAGCGCTCGACCGTCGCCCAGTTCGTCAAGGTGCTCGAGGAGCGCGGCGCGCTCGAATACTCGATCGTCGTCGCCGCGACCGCGTCCGATCCGGCGCCGATGCAGTACCTCGCGCCGTTCACCGGCTGCACCATGGGCGAGTATTTCCGCGACAACGGGATGCACGCCGTGATCGCCTACGACGACCTTTCGAAGCAGGCCGTCGCCTACCGCCAGATGTCGCTGCTGCTGCGCCGCCCGCCGGGCCGCGAGGCCTATCCGGGCGACGTGTTCTATCTCCACTCGCGCCTGCTCGAGCGCGCGGCCAAGCTCGGTGACGCCCACGGCAAGGGCTCGCTGACCGCGCTGCCGGTCATCGAGACCCAGGCCAACGACGTCTCGGCCTACATCCCGACCAACGTGATCTCGATCACCGACGGCCAGATCTTCCTCGAGACCGACCTCTTCTACCAGGGCATCCGTCCGGCGGTGAACGTGGGCCTGTCGGTCAGTCGCGTCGGCTCCTCGGCGCAGACCAAGGCGATGAAGCAGGTCGCCGGCAAGATCAAGGGCGAGCTGGCGCAGTACCGCGAGATGGCGGCGTTCGCGCAATTCGGCTCCGACCTCGACGCGGCGACGCAGAAGATGCTGGCCCGCGGCGCACGGCTGACCGAGCTCCTGAAGCAGCCGCAGTTCTCGCCGCTCAAGATGGAGGAGCAGGTGGCGGTGATCTTCGCCGGCACGCGCGGCTATCTCGACGCGCTGCCGGTCTCCGCCGTCGGCAAGTTCGAGGCCGATCTGCTGCGCGGACTGCGCGACGAGAAGGGGATGCTCGAGGCGATCCGCGCCGAGAAGGCGCTGTCCGGCGAGACCGAGAAGAAGCTCGTCACCTTCCTCGACAAGTTCGCCAAGACCTTCACGGCCTGATCCAGGGCTCATCTCGAGGAGAGCGCCCGATGGCGAGTTTGAAGGACATGCGAAACCGCATCGCCTCGGTCAAGGCGACTCGGAAGATCACCAAGGCGATGCAGATGGTGGCGGCTGCGAAGCTCCGCCGCGCCCAGGAAGCCGCGACCGCCGCCCGGCCCTACGCCGAGCGCATGGACCAGGTGCTGGCCAACGTCGCGAGCCGCGTGACAACCCGCGACGGCCAGTCGCCGCTGCTCGTCGGCACCGGCAACGACAAGGTCCACCTGCTCGTCGTCATGACCGCCGAGCGCGGCCTGTGCGGCGGATTCAATTCCAACATCGCCAAGCTCGCCCGCGCCGACGCGCAGCGGCTGATGGCGGCCGGCAAGACGGTCAAGATCATGACCGTCGGCCGGAAGGGCGCCGACAACCTGCGCCGCGACCTCGGCAAGCAGATTGTCGAGCGCGTCGAGCTGAGGGGCGTCAAGCAGGTCCGCGCGGCGCAGGCCGACGAGGTGTCGCAGAAGGTGCTCGCGCTGTTCGAGAAGGGCGAGTTCGACGTCGCCACCATGTACTTCGCCGAGTTCAGGTCGGTGATCGCCCAGAAGCCGACGGCGCTGCAGCTCATCCCGGCCCGTGTGCCGGAAATGAAGGGCGCCGGCAAGGCCCAGGGCGCGACTGCGGTCTACGACTACGAGCCCTCCGAGGAGGAGGTGCTGTCGTTCCTGCTCGGCCAGAACATCACCACCCAGATCCTGCGCGGCCTGCTCGAGAACGCCGCGTCCGAGCAGGGTGCGCGCATGTCGGCGATGGACAACGCCACGCGCAACGCCGGCGACATGATCAACAAGCTGACGATCAAGTACAACCGCCAGCGTCAGGCGCAGATCACCAAAGAGCTCATCGAGATCATATCCGGCGCCGAGGCGCTCTAGACCCCATTCGCGAACGAGGAACGAGCTATGAAGAACAAGGTTGGTAAGGTCCGCCAGGTGATGGGCGCCGTCGTCGACGTGCAGTTCGACGGCGACCTCCCGGAGATCCTGAACGCGCTCGAGACCAAGAACCAGGGCCAGCGCCTCGTGCTCGAGGTCGCCCAGCATCTCGGTGAGAACGCGGTTCGCACCATCGCCATGGATTCGACCGAGGGCCTCGTGCGCGGCCAGGACGTGCTCGACACCGGCGCGCCGATCATGGTGCCGGTCGGAGACGAGACGCTCGGCCGCATCATGAACGTGATCGGCGAGCCGGTGGACGAGGCGGGCCCGGTCACCACCAAGGCGAAGCGCGCCATCCACCAGTCGGCCCCGGCGTTCGCCGATCAGGCGACGGAGGCGCAGATCCTGGTCACCGGCATCAAGGTCGTCGACCTGCTGGCTCCCTATGCGAAGGGCGGAAAGATCGGCCTGTTCGGCGGCGCCGGCGTCGGCAAGACCGTGCTCATCATGGAGCTCATCAACAACGTCGCCAAGGCGCACGGCGGCTACTCGGTGTTCGCCGGCGTCGGCGAGCGCACGCGCGAGGGCAACGACCTCTATCACGAGATGATCGAATCGAAGGTCAACATCGACCCGAAAAAGAACAACGGCTCGGCCAAGGGCTCCAAGGCCGCCCTCGTCTACGGCCAGATGAACGAGCCGCCGGGCGCCCGCGCCCGCGTCGCGTTGACGGGCCTCACGGTGGCCGAGAACTTCCGCGACCAGGGCCAGGACGTGCTGTTCTTCGTCGACAACATCTTCCGCTTCACGCAGGCGGGCTCGGAGGTGTCGGCGCTGCTCGGCCGCATCCCCTCGGCGGTCGGCTACCAGCCGACGCTCGCGACCGACATGGGCGCGCTGCAGGAGCGCATCACCACCACCCAGAAGGGCTCGATCACGTCGGTGCAGGCGATCTACGTGCCCGCCGACGACCTGACCGACCCGGCGCCGGCGACCTCGTTCGCCCACCTCGACGCGACCACCGTGCTGTCGCGAGCCATCGCCGAGAAGGGCATCTATCCGGCCGTCGATCCGCTCGATTCGACCTCGCGCATGCTCGATCCGCGCATCGTCGGCGAGGAGCACTACGCGGTCGCCCGCCGCGTGCAGGCGATCCTGCAGAAGTACAAGTCGCTGCAGGACATCATCGCCATTCTCGGCATGGACGAGCTGAGCGAGGACGACAAGATGACGGTTGCCCGCGCGCGCAAGATCGAGCGCTTCATGTCGCAGCCGTTCCACGTCGCCGAGGTGTTCACCGGCTCGCCGGGCAAGCTCGTGGCGCTCGCCGACACGATCAAGGCCTTCAAGGGCCTGTGCGACGGCGACTACGACCACCTGCCGGAGCCGGCGTTCTACATGGTCGGCACCATCGACGAGGCGATCGCCAAGGCCGAGAAGCTCGCCGAGGCTGCCTGATCGCCGGAACAGGCGTATAAGCGCGGGCGGGCCCTGAGCGGCCCCTCTGCCGAGTGCGACGGGAGGAGCCGATGGCGGACGATCAGAACGGCGGCGGCCAGGCGGCGCCGGGCAAGGAGTTCGGCTCGTGCTGCGCCGAGCTCAAGGACGCCATGAGCGGCGGGGAGTTCGAGCCGCTCATCACGGTGTCGGAGGACGGCATCCTCTACATGTCGGTCGGCCTCGTCGATCTCGAGGAGGACGAGCCGGGCATGGTCGATCACCCGCTGTTCTTCTGCCCGTTCTGCGGCGCCAGGCTGCAGACCGTCGACGAGGTCCGGGCCAAGTCGGGCGGCGAGGAAGTGGGCTGAGGCCCGCGCGGCAGCCGACCCGGCAACGGGCCGGACGCGAAGGACCGGACCCGACGGGCCGGACCGAACAGAGACACAACGCGAGACGAGAGCCATGGCCGGCACCTTCAAATTCGAGCTGATCTCCCCCGAGCGGATCCTGATGACCGTCGACGCCGATCAGGTCCGCCTGCCGGGCGCCGACGGCGACTTCACGGTTCTCGCCGGGCATTCCCCGGTGATCGCCAACCTCCGTCCCGGCACGCTCGACGTGAAATCGGGGAACGACAGTACCCGCATCTTCGTGAGGAGCGGCTTCGCCGACGTGCAGCCCGACGGGCTGACGGTGCTGGCCAAGGGCGCGGTCGAGGTCGCCGAGCTGTCGGGATCGCGCCTCGCAGCCGAGATCGAGGCGGCCGAGACGGCGCTGAAAGGCGCCAAGGACGACGAGGCCCGCCGCTTCGCCCACGGCGCCGTCGAGGAGCTGAAGGCTCTCGGCGGCACGGGCGGCAAGGGACACTGAGACCCGCAAGCCGAGGGCGGTCCCGTCAGGCCACGACGGGACCGCCGAGCGGTTCGATCCTGCCGCGCGACGGCATCAATCGCCGACCGGCGCGGCGAGGTGGCCGAGTTCGGCCACCACGGCGCGATAGACGTCGCGCTTGAAGGGGATGATGAGACCCACGAGCTCGTCGACGCCGGCCCAGCGCCAGGCCTCGAACTCGACCTCGTGGCCCTCGGGCGCGATGTTCACCTCCCCGTCGTCGCCGGTGAAGCGGACCGCCAGCCACTTCTGCTTCTGGCCGCGATAGCGGCCGCCCCAGGCCTGGCCGATCAGCGCCCTCGGAAGGTCGTAGGTCAGCCAGTCCCGCGTCTCGCCGATGATCTCGATCGAGGTGATGCCGGTCTCCTCGAAGACCTCGCGCCGGGCCGCCGCACGCGGCGCCTCGCCCTTGTCGATGCCGCCCTGCGGCATCTGCCACCAGTTGCCGTGGCCTTCGGCGATCGCCTTGGAATCCGCCCGCCGGCCGACCCAAACACGGCCCTCCCGGTTGACGATCATGACGCCGACGCAGGGGCGATAGGGGAGACGGGCGATCTCTTCGTCGGTCATGCTGCTCTCGCGGGCGCCGGTGTTGAGGTGCGGGTTCCGGTCGACGCCGGAGGATCCGAGCCGGACAACGCAGATGGGCGCCCCAAGGGCGCCCATCCGAACCCGTCCTGCCGGCGGACCCGGGTCAGTTCGGCACGCTCTTCTTCTCCTCGCTGCCGGCGGCCGGCTGGGCCGGTGTCGCCGTCTCTGTCGGCAGGCCGCGGACGAAGCGCAGCGCATACTGGAGCTGGGTGTCCTTCTCGGGCTCCTTCGGCACGTAGGCCGACGAGCCGGACTGCTCCTTCTCCTTGCCCGCGTCCTTGTCGTCTTTCGCGTCCTTGCCGTCCTTCGCATCCTTGCCGGCGTCCTTCTTGCCGTCCGGATTGCGGAGGTGGCCGCGCAGGCTGGCCTCGCCCCGCGTGCGGTCGGGGCTCGGCTTGGCCTTCAGCTCCTCCGGCAACTCCTGCTCGACGATGACGTCGGGATCGATGCCCTTGGCCTGGATCGAGCGGTTCGACGGCGTGTAGTAGCGCGCCGTGGTCAGCCGGATGGCGCCATTGGCCCCGAGCGGGATGATGGTCTGCACGCTGCCCTTGCCGAACGAGCGCGTGCCGATCACGGTCGCGCGCTTGTGGTCCTGCAGCGCACCGGCGACGATCTCCGAGGCCGAGGCCGAGCCGCCGTTGATGAGCACCGCTACCTTCTTGCCGTCGGTGATGTCACCCGGCCGCGCCTGGCTCCTCTGCGTCTCCTCGTTGTTGCGGCCCTTGGTCAAGACGATCGCGCCGCGCTCGAGGAAGTCGTCGGACACCGCGATCGCCTGGTCGAGCAGGCCGCCCGGGTTGTTCCTGAGGTCGATGATGTAGCCCTTGAGATCCTTGCCGATCTGCTTCTTCAGGGTGTCGATCGACTTGACGAGGTTGGCGTGCGTCTGCTCGTTGAAGGTCGTCACCTTGACGTAGGCGACGTCGCCCTCGGCGCGGGCCTTGACGGCGTTGATGCGGATCACGTCGCGCACCACCTTGATGTCGAACGGATCGTCCTTGCCCTTGCGCACCACCGTCAGCGTGATCGGCGTGTTGACGGGGCCGCGCATCTTCTCGACCGCCTGCTCGAGCGTCAGCCCGACGATCTGCTCGTTGTCGAGGTGGGTGATGAGGTCGTTGGCCTGTACGCCAGCCTTGAACGCCGGCGTGTCGTCGATCGGCGCCACCACCTTGACGACGCCGTTCTCCATCGTCACCTCGATGCCGAGGCCGCCGAACTCGCCGCGCGTCTGCACCTGCATGTCGCGGAAGTGCTTCGGGCTCAGGTACGCCGAATGCGGATCGAGCGCCGCCAGCATCCCGTTGATCGCGTTCTCGATCAGTTGGGTGTCGTCCGGCTTCTCCACGTAGTCCGAGCGGACCCGCTCGAGCACGTCGCCGAACAGGTCGAGCTGGCGGTAGAGCTCCGAGTTCTGCCCGGTCGCCGACAGCGTCTGAGAGACGTTCAGGACGGTGGTCACGGCGGCGAGGCCGGTCATCGTCAGAAACGTCCAGAACGCAAAGTCTGTCTTGCGCATTAGCCTTGTACCTTCTGCTGGCCGAAGTTCTGCATCCTACGCGCCTCCTCGACCCACCACGGCTCGGGGTCGATCGGTCTGCCGTCCTTCCGAAACTCGACGTAGAGCACCGGCGCCGCCTGCGACGCCTGCACGGCGCCGCCCCTCGAGGTGCCGCTGCCCGTGCCTCCGCCCATCGCGCCGACGGGCTCCGCGGCCAGAACGAACTGGCCGGGTTGTACATCGATCTGGGACAGTCCTGCCAATAGAATATGATAGCCGCCGCCGGCGTTGATGATCAAGAGTTGCCCATAGCTGCGGAACTCGCCGGCGTAGACGATCCAGCCATCGGTCGGCGAGGTGATCTGAGCGCCGTTGCGCGTCTCGAGCACCATGCCCTTCGATTGGCCGCCGTAGTTCGTCTTCTCGCCGAAAGACAGCACGCGGCGGCCCTGGGCGGGCAGCGGCAGGCGGGCCTTGGCCTGATCGAACGGGATGGCCGGCTTGATGCGGCCCGGATCGCGCGGCACGACGCCGCCGAGCACGGCGGGCGCCAGCTCGACGATGCGCGGCGAGGACCTCGGCGGCGCGGCCGGATTGGAGGGCGGACTCAGCGCCGCGACCTCGGTCTCCCTGGGCGGCGCCGGATGGACGAGATCGGCGGCGGTCGCGGTCGTCTCGCGCGCGGTC
>JAKAML010000373.1 GCA_021812845.1 Pseudomonadota bacterium | reverse complement strand
GGGTCGTCCGCTGGAACAGGCGCGCGCCGAGGCGGTCCTCCAGCAGGCTGATGCGCTTCGACACCACGGCGGGCGACAGGCCCATCTCGCGGCCCGCCGCGGACATGTTGCCGGTCCGGGCCACGCGTGCGAAAATGTCGAGGTCGCTGATGGCGGTCACGTTGTTGTCCTTCGGGGTACTGCGCGTGAAACTGCTCAAGGACTTTCTCCGATCCGTTAATTATGCTGTCGCATGACGCAAGTGTGTCGCCCGAGACCGCATAATGCGAGACTGTTGTTCCGCCGGCTTGAAAATACCTCGAATTCCGTGCGGAAGGCAGGCGGAATATCGCGCCGATCCGCTCATGCGATGCCTCGGGGATTGGTCGGCGAGCCACCCGCGCGATCCCTGTTGGGGCCTATGACGCGGACCGGACAAGGTCGAGGATCAGGGGCACCGCGAACCGGCCGGGCGACCGACGGGCCGAAGGGCGAACGGATCGACACGTTTGCCGGTCAAGGAGCAGGATAGAAGCATGACGTTGATCAAACTGCCGGAACCGGATCAGGGCGTGATCGCCCGCCGCGACGTGATCGTGAAGGATCTCGAGCGCCTGGTCGGCGCCGATGTCATCATCTCCGACGAGGACGGGCGGCGGGCCTACGATACCGACGCCCTCACCGCCTATACCCGGATGCCGCTCGCGGTGGCGCTGCCCCGGTCCACCGACGAGGTCGCCACGATCCTCGCCTACTGCCGCGACAACGGCATCAAGGTCGTCGCCCGCGGGGCCGGCACGTCGCTCTGTGGCGGCGCGCTGCCCGCCGAGGACGCGATCGTGATCTCGGTCTCGAAGATGAGCAGGGTGCTCGAGATCGACTACGCCAACCGCACCGCGCGGGTCGAGGCCGGGATCACCAACCTCGCAATCTCCGGCGCCGTCGCCAAGGACGGCTTCTTCTACGCGCCCGATCCCTCGAGCCAGCTTGCCTGCACTCTGGCCGGCAACCTCGCCATGAACTCGGGCGGCGCCCATTGCCTGAAATACGGCGTGACGACCAACAACGTGCTCGGGCTCAAGATTGTGCTGATGACGGGCGAGGTGGTCGAGATCGGCGGCGCGCACCTCGACAGCGAGGGCTACGACCTGCTCGGCCTCGTCGTCGGCTCGGAGGGCCAGTTCGGCATCGTCACCGAGGCGACCGTGAGAATCCTCCGCTGCGCCGAGGGCGCGCGGCCGATGCTGCTCGGCTTCGGGTCGAGCGAGGCGGCCGGCCGCTGCGTCTCGGCCATCATCGCGTCGGGCATCATCCCGGTCGCCATCGAGTTCATGGACAAGCCCGCGATCCACGTCTGTGAGAGCTTCGCGAAGGCCGGCTACCCGCTCGACGTCGAGGCGCTGCTGATCGTCGAGGTCGAGGGCTCGGAAGCCGAGATCACGGCACTCCTCAATCGCATCGCCGAGATCGCGCGGCCTTACCGGCCCGAGACCATTCTCGTCTCGAGCGGCGCCGACCAGAGCGCGAAGATCTGGAAAGGCCGCAAGGCGGCCTTCGGCGCCATCGGCCGCATCTCCGACTACTACTGCATGGACGGGACGATCCCGCTCGGCAGACTGCCGGAGGTCCTGGTAGCGATCGCGCGGATCTGCGCCACGCATGGTCTCAAGGTCGCCAACATCTTCCACGCCGGCGACGGCAACCTGCATCCTTTGATCCTCTACGACGCCAACGACGCGGCCCAGGCGATCCGGGCCGAGGAGGCCGGGGCCGAGATCCTGAAGCTCTGCGTCGAGGTCGGCGGCTGCCTGACCGGCGAGCACGGCGTCGGCATCGAGAAGCGCGACCTCATGACCGTGCAGTTCAGCGAGACGGACCTCGCCCTCCAGATGCGGATCAAGACGGTGTTCGACCCCGAATGGCTGTTGAACCCGGCCAAGGTCTTCCCGCTCGAGGCACCGCGGCCGCTCGCGGCCTAGGCCGGAATTCCTTCCCCATCGTCACCGCGCACGGTCGCCGCGCGCGGTCCCGCCCGCCGACCACCTCCGGCCGAGGAGCCCTCCGTGTCCGAAACCTTGAAGCCAGCGACCGACTGGGAGCTCGCCGGCATCATCGCCACCTACCGCGACAAGCGGCTGCCGATCGAGCTGCGCGGCGCCGGCTCGAAGCGCAACGTCGGGCGGCCGATGCAGACCGCGGTGACCGTATCGACCCAGTCCCTGCGCGGCATCACGCTCTACGAGCCGACCGAACTCGTCATGAGCGCGCGGGCCGGCACGCCGTTGTCGCAGGTCGAGGCCGAGCTCGCCGCCAGCAACCAGATGCTGGCGTTCGAGCCGATCGACCTCGGGCCGACGACCGGCTCCGACGCCGGCCAGCAGACGATCGGCGCCGTGTTCGCGACCAATCTCTCCGGCGCGCGGCGGATCTCGACCGGCGCCGCCCGCGACCACCTGATCGGCATGAAGGGTGTCAACGGCATCGCCGAGGAGTTCAAGTCCGGCGGCCGCGTGGTGAAGAACGTCGCCGGCTACGACGTCGCGCGCGGGTTGACCGGAAGCTGGGGCACGTTGGCCGCGCTGACGGAGGTCACCTTCAAGGTCCTGCCGCCAGGCAACAGCCGAGAAATCGTCAGCTTGACCAGCCTTTTGGCGCGATAATCCCTTTCGGTGAGCGTGTTGCCCTTAAGCGTTACTGAGCCCTTGGTGATCTCT
>JAKAML010000372.1 GCA_021812845.1 Pseudomonadota bacterium | reverse complement strand
CGGAAGCGGAGGTCGCGGCGCGTGGGTTCAGCCGGGCTTGCCGACGCTCGGCAGGCGCTCGGCCTCGAGCCTCGGATAGAGGTGCATCACCGAGCGCTCGTACTCGTAGCGCGCGAGCGCGATGCGAAGGGTCCATGGCGGCAGCGGCAGCGCGATCGCCTCGGTGACGTCGAGCCCCTTCTCGAACGCGCCGCGGATCTGCGCCTCGATCGTGTCCAGCCAGCGCCTCGTGTCCTCGATGCCGCGCCCGCTGTCCTCGGCCGGGCCGTGTCCGGGAACGAGGCGCCGGTGCGGGATGCCGCCGAGATTGGCGAGCGCGATGCGCCACTGCTCGAGGTTGGCGTTGGGCGTCGTCGGCGCGCGATCGAGGAAGACGAGGTCGCCGGCGATCAGGAAGCCCGATCTCTCGTCGAACAGCACGAGATCGGACGCCGTGTGACCGCGCATGGCGAGATGGCGGATGCGGCGGCTGCCGAAATCCTCGACGCCCGAGCCGAGGATCTTGCGCGGCAGCACGAGTTCGGTGCCGCGCATCCAGTCGCCCGCAACCCGGTACATGGCGTCGGCGTAGCTGCCGCCCATTTCCTCGAGCCCCTTCACGACGCGCTCGGTGGTGGCGAGAGCCTCGGGCCTGAAGGCCTGGTTGCCGAAGACGTGGTCGGGATGGATATGCGTGACGTAGACCCGGGCGATGTCCTTGCCCGTGAGCTCCCGCGCCAGCGCCGCGAGTTGTTCGCCGAAGCGCCGGGACGGCCCTGTATCGACGATCACCGCGCCAGCGGACGTGTCGAGAATGACGATGTTGGCGATGGCGCCGCCGTTCTTCGCCGTGATCGCCTCCTGGGCGCCGGCGACGAGCCACACGCCGTCGTCGAGCTTCTGCGGATCCAGGCGGTAGGCGAGCGGGGCCGCCGCGACTTCGAACGCCGGCAGCAGCGGCGCGAGCGGTCCCGCGGCGAGGAGCGCGAGCGTCCGGCGACGCGAGATCGTGGCGTCCGGCCGGGTCTCGGTCATCGAACGGCGGTGCCGGTGTCGCTGCCGATCGCGCTCTGGTCGAGCGAGGTCGGGATCGTCGAGCGGTAGAGGGTCCCGTTGTTGTCGCGCCCTTCGACGCCGACGCCGGCTTCCGATACCGGCAGCCGCAGCAGCAGCGTCAAGGTCGGATCCTCGCTCACGGGCTCGAAGAGCTCGAGCCGGGCGACGCCGTCGCCCTTGCCGCCCTTCAGCTCCAGCGTCTCGATGAAGAAGGCGGGTGTGTTGTCCTTGGCGAGGCCGGTATCCATGGGATGGCGGATCCGCAGCCGGACGCGCGACATCCCGTCGGCCTGGCGCCAGGCGCGGCCCTGGGTCAGCCCGACGGTCTGCGACCAGTCGGCGTCCTTCCTCGCCATCGCCGGCGCCGAGCAGCCGCCGCCGGCCGCATCGAGGAACACGCCGCCGACCCGCCACACGCCATCGGCGGTCAGGGCGGCGGCGCGCACCGGCGTTCCCTGCTCGACCTTCATGCGAAACGACACGTAGGGCGCGGACTGGCGCGGATGCAGCGTCAGGACGTGCTGGATCGGATTGAGGTCGGCGAACACGACGAGCTTGACGACCCCGTCGATCCCCCGCGCGTCGGCGGTGACGGGCACCTGGGCCTGGTTCTCGACGATCGAGGGCACGGAGACCTTGATGCGCGGGTCGAGCACCACCGGTGCGCCGTCGAAGAACTTCGCCGCCATGTCCCTCCACATCGGCGAGCCGAGCGGATCGTCGGGAAGGCTTGCCGTGCCCGCCATGGCCGCACCGCCGGCGGCACCGCACAGGGCGAGGAGCGCCATGGCCGCGAAGGCCATCCGGTCGGTCGTTCGGCGTCGCATTGCCGTCTCCTCGTCGTTTCGCCGCACCAGGGTGCCCGCGGTGGGCGTCGTGCGCAACGTCTATCTCGGTCTATTTGATCTCGGGCTGAACGTAGGTCACGCCGTAGGACTTGAAAATCTCCGTAAGCTCACCCGACGACTGCATCTCGGCGAGCAGATTGCCGACCGCATAGTAGAGGTCGCGACTGTTCTCCTTGACGGCGATGCCGAGCGGCCAGCGCGACCGCACGATGCCCGGCATCGGCGGCTCGGCGAAGGCGGACTGCACCCCCTTCTCGTAGAGCAGGCCCTCGATGTGCGATCTGACGCCCATGAGCCCCGCGAACTCCTTGCCGACGAAGCGGGCGAGGCCGTCGGCGGGCTTGAGGAAATGACCGATGTTCGGCCGCAGCGCGCCGCCCTCGTGGAACATCAGGAAGTAGTCGGCGACGGTGCCGAGCTGGACGCCGATCTTCTCGCGCTTGAACACGTCGAGCGGCGGGTTCTCGCCGGTTCGGGCGGTGTCGACGGCGATCGAGATGCGCTGCTCGTAGTAGGGCTGTCCCATCACCGCCTCCTTGTTTCGGATGACGAGCTCGCGGTCGATGGGAACGTGCAGCATGACGTCGCCGACCGCGCCGCCGGTCAGCGGGCCGCGCCAGATGTTGGCGCGGAGGTCGTCGTCGACCTCCTCGCCCTGCATCCGTGCCAGGATCTCGACCTCGACGCCGAGCTTCCGCGCCAGGCGCCGTGCGATCTCCGCCTCGATGCCCTTGACCACGCCTCGATCGGTCCACGAGAAGGGCCTGTTGTCCTCGTAGACGACGACGCGCAGCAGGTTGCTGGCCTTGAAGAT
>JAKAML010000371.1 GCA_021812845.1 Pseudomonadota bacterium | reverse complement strand
ACGTCGCCGAGGTCGTGGTGCAACTCGGCCGCGACACGGCGCTCGAAGGGCACCCCGACGGCGTCGAGGTGCTCGGCGGTCTCAACGCCTCCGACGTGCTGGTGCGCCCATGAGCGAGCCCGTGAGCGCCCAATCCGGCCTCGGCGTCTCGGGGCGGCTGACGAGCGCCTTCATCCAGTCGCCGCTGACGCCCCTGATCCTGCTCGCCGCGTTCGCGCTCGGGCTCCTTGCGCTGTTCGCCCTTCCGCGCGAGGAGGAGCCGCAGATCTCGGTGCCGCTGGTCGACATCTCGATCCGGACCGACGGCCTCAAGGCCGAGGACGCGGTGCGGCTCGTCACCGAGCCGCTCGAGGTGATCGTCAAGGCGATCAACGGCGTCGAGCACGTCTACTCGCGCACCGAGGACGACCGCGCACTCGTCACCGCGCGCTTCCTCGTCGGCACCAAGGCCGACGAGGCGATCCTGCGCGTCCACGAGAAGGTGCGCGCCAATCTCAACCGCATCCCGGTCGGCATCCCCGAGCCGCTGATCGTCGGCCGCGGCATCGACGACGTGGCGATCGTGGTGCTCACACTGTCGCCCAGGATCGAGGCCGCGGACCGCTGGCAGGACAACGCGCTCTATCACCTGGCGCAGGATCTTCTGGTCGAGGTCGCCAAGCTCGACGACGTCGGCCTGTCCTACATCGTCGGCGGCCGGCCGGACCAGATCCGCGTCGAGCCCGATCCCGAGCGGCTGGCGCTCTACGGCATCACGATGTCGCAGCTCGTCGGCAAGATCAAGGAGGCCAACCGCTCGTTTCTCGCCGGCCGCGTGCGCGAAGCGAACAAGAGCTTCCCGGTCGCCGCCGGCCAGACGCTGATCGGCATCCCCGACATCGGGCTCCTGGTGATCGGCGCCCGCGACGGCCGCCCCGTCTACGTCCGCGACGTGGCCGAGGTCGTCGCCGACGCCAGGCCCGCCGAGCATCACACCTGGCACTACACCAAGGCCAGGGACGGCACGCTCGAGCGCGTGCCAGCGGTGTCGATCGCCGTCGCCAAGCGGGCCGGCGCCAACGCGGTCGAGATCTCCGAGCGCATCCGCCACCGCGTGGAGGCGCTGAAGGGCTCGCTCGTGCCGCAGGACGTCGAGGTCACGGTCACCCGCGACTATGGCGAGACCGCCAACGAGAAGGCCAACGAGCTCTTGTTCCATCTCGCGCTGGCGACGATCTCGATCGTGCTCCTGGTCGGGTTCGTAATCGGCTGGCGCGAGAGCATCGTCGTCGCGATCGTGATCCCGATCACCATCCTGATGACGCTGTTCGCGTCTTGGCTGATGGGCTACACGATCAACCGCGTGTCGCTGTTCGCGCTCATCTTCTCGATCGGCATCCTGGTCGACGACGCGATCGTCGTGATCGAGAACATCGCCCGCCACTGGGCCATGAACGACGGCCGGTCGCGCGTGCGCGCGGCGATCGAGGCGGTGGCCGAGGTCGGCAATCCGACCATCGTCGCGACCCTGACCGTCGTCGCCGCGCTGCTGCCGATGCTGTTCGTGTCGGGACTGATGGGGCCCTACATGAGCCCGATCCCGGCCAACGCCTCCGCCGCCATGCTGCTGTCGTTCTTCGTCGCAGTCATCGTCACGCCGTGGCTGATGCTGAAGGTCGGACAGCCCAACGGCTCAGGCGGGCACGGTCACGCGGACCACGATGGAGGCTGGCTCGGCCGGGCGTTCCGGAGCTGGGCGCGGCCGGTGATCCGCACCCGCCGCACGGCGTGGCGGTTCCTCGGCCTCGTCGGGCTCGCGACGCTCGTCGCGATGCTCTTGCCGGTATCGAAGCTCGTCACGGTGAAGCTCCTGCCGTTCGACAACAAGTCGGAGCTTCAGGTGGTCGTCGACCTGCCGCGCGGCACCGCGCTCGAGACGACGGACCGGCTGCTGCAGGAAGCGGTGGCGCGCGTCAAGCACGTCCCCGAGGTGTCGTCGATCCAGGCCCATGCCGGCACCGCAGCGCCGTTCAACTTCAACGGCCTCGTCCGCCACTCCTACCTGCGCGGCGACCCCGAGCACGGCGATCTGCAGATCAACCTCGTCGGCAAGCACGACCGCAGCCGCACGAGCCACGAGATCGCGCTCGACATCAGGAAGCGACTCGAGGGGCTCGCCATGCCCAAGGGCACGGCGCTCAAGGTGGTCGAGGTGCCGCCCGGCCCGCCGGTCATCGCGACGCTGCTTGCCGAGATCTACGGGCCGGACGCCGAGACGCGGCGCGAGGTGGCGCGCAAGGTGCGCGAGACGTTCCGCCAGGTGCCGTTCATCGTCGACGACGACGACAGCTTCGGCATCGCCGCGACCCGCAAGCGGCTCAAGATCGACCAGGACCAGATCGAGTTCTTCAAGGTCGAGGAGAGCGACGTCTACGATACCATCCAGTCGGCGTTGGGCGGCATCGTCGTCGGCTACTCGCACAAGGGCCAGGGCCGGCATCCGGTCGAGATCGCGGTGCAGATGCCCAAGCGCGACCTCGTCGTCACCGAGCGCGGCCTCGCGCTGCCGGTGCCAGCCAACGCGCTGCCCGGCGAGCGCTCCATCGTCGAGCTCGGCGACGTGATCCGCATCAGCGAGGAGGCGGCGTCCTACCCGATCTTCCGCCACAACGGCCGTGCTGCCGAAATGGTGATGGGCGAACTCGCAGGTGCCTACGAAGCGCCGGTC
>JAKAML010000370.1 GCA_021812845.1 Pseudomonadota bacterium | reverse complement strand
GGATGGCCGACTACGGCACCCGCATCGTCGGCGGCACCAATCCGAGGCGGGCCGGCGAGCGCCACCTCGACCTGCCGGTGTGGGCCACGGCGGCCGACGCCGCCCGCGAGCGGCCGATCGACGCCGCGGTGCTCTTCATCCCGCCGCTGGGCGTCAAGGACGCCGTGCTCGATGCCATCGACGCCGGCATCCGCCGCATCGTCTGCCTGACCGAGCACGTCCCCGTTCACGACACGATGTACGTGCTCGCCGCCGCCAGGGAGCGCGGCATCCAGGTGGTCGGTCCCAATACCGCCGGCCTGGTCACGGCCGGACAGACGTTCGCGGGCTTCATGCCGGCCTTCAACCCGCGCGTGTTCCGCCCCGGCGAGATCGGCGTCGTCTCCCGCTCCGGCAGTCTCGGAACGCTCGTCTGCCTCAATCTCGTCCAGGCCGGGCTCGGCATCTCGTCCTTCGTCGGCATCGGCGGCGATCCGATCATCGGCACCACGACGCGCGACGCGCTCGAGTGCCTCGACCGCGATCCCGCGACCAGGGCCATAGCCCTGGTCGGCGAGATCGGCGGAGCGATGGAGGAGTGTGCGGCCGAGTACGCCGCGACCATGACGAAGCCGGTCGCCGCCTTCATCGCCGGCGCGGCCTCGCCGCCCGGCAAGCGCATGGGCCACGCAGGCGCCATCGTCATGGGCGACAAGGGCAGCTACGCCGGCAAGAAGGCCGCTCTCGAAGCCGCGGGCGTCGCCGTCTCGCCGACGCCGAACGGGCGCCCGGAGATTCTCAAGTCGGCGCTGGCATCGGGAGGGGCCGCCGCGCGGTCCGCGCGCGCGTCGTGACCGCGAGCGCGGCGCTCAACTGTCCGCCTCCATGACCGCGACACGCTCGCCCTCGCGGACGGCCGCGAGCGCGCGAACGTCGTCGAGCGCTTCGGCCCATACGTTGCATGGACTCGCGAGGCGGATCTCGCCCGGCCTCGATATCGGTGTCGGCCCGAAGCCGATCGCGATCGCGTTGCCGTCCGGCCAGAAGGCGATCTCACCCGCTTCGACCACCTCACGCGCCTCCGGCTCGCGATCGGCGCTCACCGGCACGCGGAAATAGACCTCCTCGCCCCAGGTCATCGCGGTCGCGTAGATCGGGAGTGCGGCGAGGATGCGGTGCGCCGTCGGGGTGTCGCGCACACGGGCGCGGATGACGACGCGGCCGGCCCGGATCAGGATATCGCGCATGGCCGGGGTCCGCATTCGGCGTCACGGAGGATCGAGCGTGATCGCGACCTTCTCACCCGGCGTCACCCGCCGCAACCCCGACACGTCGTCGAGCGCCCTCGCCCAGACGTTGCACGGCTGCGGCAGTCGGATCTCGCCCGGCCGCGAGATCGGGGTCGGGCCGAAGCCGAGGATGACCCGGCCATCGGCCGGCCAGAAACAGATGTCGCCGAGGGCGGCCTCGATCCGGGCGCCGCGCTCTCGGCCGCTCTCGACCGGCACCTCGAAATGGATGCTCTCGCCCCAGGTCTCGGCCGTGGAGTGGATCGGCAGTGCCGCGAAGATGCGCCGCGCGGTCGGCGTATCGAGGAGCTCGGCCCGGATCCTGACGCGCCCGGCCGCAATCGTGACGCGACGGCGGGCGATCGCGTGCCGTTCCCGCCCGGCGGCGGCAGGCGTGGACGGCTTCTGGCGGTTGCGGAGGAGGTTGGTCGGCATGGCCCCACTGGAACGGCGGCCGGCGGCGCCTTCAAGGCACCGCCGGACGAGGCTCGAGATTTCCCGTGCCCGGCCCGTCAGGCCGGCGGCGGACCGAACACCAGCACCGCGTTCAGGCCGCCGAAAGCGAACGAGTTCGACATGGCGTACTTGATCTTCTTTGACCGACCGGTGTTCGGCACGTAGTCGAGATCGCACTTCGGGTAGGGCTCGGCGAGGCCGACGGTCGGCGGCAGGAAGCCGTCCTGCATGGCCTTGATGCAGGCGATCGCCTCGACGCCGCCGCCGGCGCCGAGCAGGTGGCCGTGCATCGACTTGGTCGACGAGACGGCGAGGTTCGACCTGGCGTAGTCGCCGAAGACGAGCTTGATGGCGTTGGTCTCGTTCTCGTCGTTGAGCTTGGTCGCCGTGCCGTGGGCGTTGAGATAGTCGATCTCGGAGGGATCGAGGCCGGCGTCGTCGAGGGCGAACTGCATGGCCGAGCGCGGCCCGTCGATGTCGGGATTGACCATGTCCTTGCTGTCCGACGACATGCCGAAGCCGCGGATCTCGGCCAGGATCTTGGCCCCGCGGCGCTGGGCGTGCTCGAGCTCCTCGAGCACCAGGATGCCCGCTCCCTCCGCCAGCACCGTGCCGTTGCGCGTCTTGGAGAACGGGAAGCAGCCCTCGGGCGACAGCACGCGCATCGCCTGCCAGGTGCGCATCGAGCCGTACGTCAGCACGGCCTCCGATGCGCCGGCGACGCCGACGTCGACGACGCCGTTGCGGATGTAGTCGAGGACGAGGCCGATGGCGTGGGTCGCCGTCGAGCAGGCCGAGCAGGTTGCGAACGTCGGCCCCTTGATGCCGTACTCGATGCCGACGTGGGCGGACGCCGAAGAGCCGATGATGCGGAGCAGCGTCAGCGGGTTGGTCGCGCGCTTGTTGTGGATGAAGAGGTCGCGGTAGGCGGTCTCGACGGTCGAGTAGCCGCCGGCGCCCGAGCCGATGATGCAGGCCGAGCGG
>JAKAML010000013.1 GCA_021812845.1 Pseudomonadota bacterium | reverse complement strand
CACCAACATGGCCGGCCGCGGCACCGACATCCAGCTCGGCGGAAACGTCGAGTTCCGCCTCAAGGACTGGATCGCGAACGAGGAGGCCGAGGGCCGCACGCCGGACGATCGCGCGATCGCCAAGGCGCGCGAGACGATCGCCGCCGACGTCGCCGGGAAGAAGAGCCGCGCGCTCGAGGCGGGCGGCCTCTGCGTGATCGGCACCGAGCGCCACGAGAGCCGGCGCATCGACAACCAGCTCCGCGGCCGCTCCGGTCGCCAGGGCGACCCCGGCCGCTCGAAGTTCTATCTCGCCATCGACGACGACCTGATGCGCATCTTCGGCTCCGAGCGCATGGACAGCGTGCTGCAGACGCTGGGGCTCAAGGAGGGCGAGGCGATCATCCATCCGTGGATGAACAAGTCGCTCGAGATGGCGCAGAAGAAGGTCGAGCAGCGCAACTTCGACATCCGCAAGCAGATCCTGAAGTACGACGACGTCATGAACGACCAGCGCAAGGTCATCTTCGACCAGCGCATCGACATCATGGCCGAGGAGGACGTGTCCGAGACCGTCCGCGACCTGCGCCACCAGATCGTGCGCGAGCTCGTCAGCCGCCACATCCCCGAGAAGGCCTACGCCGAGCAGTGGGATACTCTGGGGCTCAAGGAGGCGGTCGGCGGCATCTTCGGCCTCGACCTGCCGATCGACACCTGGGCCGAGGAGGAAGGCATTGCCGACCAGGAGATCCTCGAGCGGCTGACCAGGGAAGCCGACGACAAGGCGGCCGCCAAGGAGGCGGAGATCGGCTCCGAGATCTATCGCCAGATCGAGAAGATGGTGCTCCTGCAGACGCTCGATCACCTGTGGCGCGAGCACATCGTGACCCTCGAGCATCTGAGGCAGGTGATCGGCTTCCGCGCCTACGGTCAGCGCGACCCGCTCAACGAGTACAAGTCCGAGGCCTTCGTGCTGTTCGAGGCCATGCTCGGCCGGCTCAGGGAGGCGACGACCGGCCAGCTCATGCACGTCGAGCTCACCGCGCAGGAGGCCCCGTCGATGCTCGAGCCCGGCGAGCTGCCGCCGATGGAGGCACATCACATCGACGCCACGACCGGGCTCGACGAGTTCGCCGGCGCCGAGGAGATCCCGCCCGAGCTCGCCCGCGAGCTGGCGATGGTCGACGCCGCCATCGCCGCGGGCGGGCGGGCACGGCCTGAGCCCGAGCGCCGGGCGCCCCTGCAGACGCGCAAGGCGACGGGCAGCATCGACGCGGCCGACCCGGCGACCTGGGGCAAGGTGGCGAGAAACGCCGCCTGCCCGTGCGGCTCGGGCAAGAAGTACAAGCACTGCCACGGCAAGTACGAGTGATCCGCCGTCCGGCGGGCCGTAACCATGCCCGCCCTTTGGCCCGGAATCTGGATCGCGAGCCTGGACAGGAGGCCAGGGGTGGTTACTTTG
The DNA here is from genome assembly GCA_021812845.1 of Pseudomonadota bacterium. Taxonomy (GTDB): domain Bacteria; phylum Pseudomonadota; class Alphaproteobacteria; order Rhizobiales; family Hyphomicrobiaceae; genus JAKAML01. Next base: position 10,467 of record JAKAML010000013.1, on the reverse strand, counting down.
AGCCGAGTTCCTAAACCGGTCTCCACTGCCGCAGCGGCGGGAGCGGCGGGGCGAGCCTCGTTTCGGAGCTCCAGGGCATGGGGGATGGTTGTCGTCGCGTGCGAATACTCGGACTCGCCTCCGCAACCCACGACAGCGGCATCGCGATCCTCGAAGACGGCCGCCCGACCGTCGTCATCGAGGAGGAGCGGCTCAATCGCATCAAGAAGACGCTTTCGTTCCCGCTCAAGGGCCTGACGGCGGCTCTCGGCAACAACGGCGAGGGCCTCCCCGGCATCGACGTCATCGTCACGCCCTGGGATCAGCGCGCGCTCGCCGACAACGTCATGAAGGCGATCTGGGCCGGGTTCCCGATGAGCCTGTCGCTGCTGTCGCTCCGGTCCCACACCCCGCAGCACAACGAGATCGTGATCCTCGACCGGGTCATCCGCCGCAAGTTCCGCAAGTACCTGTCCATCACCGAGCTGCCGCCGATCGTCAACGTCGGCCATCACAATTCCCACGCCGCCATGTTCTTCGTGTCGCCGTTCGAGGAGGCGACGGTGCTGGTCATGGACGGCTACGGCGACGACGCCGCGTCGAGCATCTATTCCGGTATCGGCAACAGGCTGACCAGGCGCTGGCGTTCGTCGCTGATGAACTCGCTCGGCATGGTCTACACGCTCGTGACCGAGTACCTCGGCTTCGGCGGCTTCTCCGACGAGGGCAAGGTGATGGCGCTCGCCGCCTTTGGCGATGCGACCTATGTCGACCGCTTCGCCGACTGCATCGCGCTCGGTCCCGAAGGGACCTACGCCGTCAACATGGACTACTTCAGCTTCGACACCTATGGCCAGCTGCGTCCGTTCAAGCGCAAGTTCTACGATACCTTCGGCCCGTCGCGCGCGCCGGGCAGCCCGCTCGACGACCGCCACAAGGCGATCGCCTATGCGCTGCAGAAGGTGACCGAGGACGTCATCCTCCACATCGTCCGGCACACCGTCGCCGCGACCGGCCGCAGGCAACTGGTGCTGGCCGGCGGCGTCGCGCTCAACTGCGTCGCCAACGCACGCATCCTCGAGACGACGGACGTCGAGCGGATCTGGGTGCCGCCCTGCGCCTCCGACACCGGCGCGCCGCTCGGCGCCGCATTGTGGCACTACCACCAGACCCTCGGCCACCGTCGCGACTTCGAGTTGACGCACCCGTTCTACGGTCTCGCCTACTCGGACGCCGAGATCGCCGCGGCGCTGGCCGCGGCCGGGCTCGTCGCCGAGCGCCTCGACGAGGCGGATCTCTTGCAGCGGGTGGCGGCCGACCTCGCCGCCGGCAAGATCGTCGGCTGGTTCCAGGGCCGCTTCGAGATGGGGCCGCGCGCGCTCGGCAACCGCTCGATCCTGGCCGACCCGCGCAAGGCCTCGATGCGTGACGTCATCAACGCCAAGATCAAGCACCGCGAGAACCCCCGGCCGTTCGCGCCCGCGGTGCTGATCGAGCGCGCCAGCGAGTTCTTCTACATCGACCAGCCCGACCCGTTCATGACCATCGCGCCGTGCATCAGGCCGGACAAGGCGCATCTGGTGCCGGCCGCGGTTCACGCCGACGGAACCGGCCGCATCCAGACCGTCGATCGCGCGGCCAACCCGCGCTACTACGGGATCATCGAGGCGTTCGGCAAGCTGACGGGCGTGCCGGTGCTGCTCAATACGAGCTTCAACCGGCAGGAGCCGATCGTCGCCACGCCTTCGGAGGCGATCTCCTGCTACCTCCGGACCGGAATGGATATCCTCGTGCTCGGCGATTACTACGTGGCGGACCGCAACCCATCCTCCGTCGCCCGCGCGTCGGCGGCTTTCGCGACCGGCTGAGACCGCTCGGCGGTCTCAGTGCTTGCCGTCGGCCGCCTCCCTGGAGCCGGCCGCCGTCTCGGCCGCGTGGTTGCCATGTCCCGCGATCCGGTCCGACAACGCCAGGAGCACGCTCGAGACCACGAACACGACGTGGATGACGACCAGCCAGAAGATCTCGCGTTCGGAGATCTTGTCGATCGACATGAACTTCTTGAGCAGCTGGATGGCCGAGATTGCGACGATCGACGACAAGAGCTTCAGCTTGAGCGCGGCGAAGTCGATCGTCCCCATCCACGCCGGCCAGTCCTTGTGGCCGCTGTGGTCGATCTTGGACACGAAGTTCTCGTAGCCCGAGAAGATCACGATGATGAGCAGCGACCCGGTCAGCGCGAGATCGACCAGCGCCAGCACGCCGAGGATCACTTCGCTCTCGGTCGAGGTGAAGGCGTGGGCGATGAGGTGCACGAGCTCGGCCATGAACTTGATCAGCAGCACCACGATCGAGATCGCGAGGCCGAGGTAGAACGGCGCCAGCAGCCAGCGGCTGGCGAACAGCACCTGCTCGCCGAGATGCTCGAGCTTCGCGGTGACGGACTTCGGCGGCTCCATGGGCGGCATGTGTCCTCGTTGCGGCGGTTGACGGGATCGGGGGTCTATGCCACGCGCCGAACAGGGCGGGCAAGCCGGTCGCGGACCGCCGCGCGCTGGCGGGCCTGTCGCCGCTGCGGGACGTCGTGGGTGGGCTCAGCGGGTGCGGCTGCTGGTCGCGGTGCGGACCCGCTGGACGCGCGTCGCGCGCTTCTCCGCCAGCGACACGAACCTGCGGCAGCTAGCGCGTTCCAGCGAACACCTCGGCGTGGATATCGCGCTCCGCAGCGCCGCCGCCGCCGTTGCGCTGAGCCTGCCGGACCTTGGGCCCGCTGCCGCCATTGCCGCCGGCGGCACCGGGAGCGGCGCGCCGGGACTCGTCCTCAGTCGCGGCGCGACGAGATTTCGCCTCGCCGCGTAGCTTTGCCTCTGCCTCTCCGTCAGCCGGTCCACCGCCTGCGTCCAGAGCAACGGCTGGAGTGCTGCAGTGCTGAAAAACGGCTCCAAACTCTCGATTGCGGCCGCCGTCGCGCCGCAGACGGCTAAAGGGCTCGAGGTGCCCCCCTCCCCGGGGGCTGGGTCCGCGAACTCGTAGCGATTGTTGCAGACCGTGACCCGCGGCGCGCGGCGCGTCTGCTCGAACACATCGGAGCCTTCCTTCAGGTTGGCCCAGAACTCGAACCACGGGCTCGTCCGGTGCTTCGCGATGTTGGCGTCGGTCATGCGGAACGGGAAGACGTGGACGGGTACGTGCTCCTGCCCGTTCCGCAGCGCCGCCTCGGTGAGATTGTAGATCTCCTCGATGACCGTGTTGGTCATGGCGAAGCAGCCGACCGAGGAGCAGGCGCCGTGCACGAGGATGTAGGATCCGGTGCGCGACTGCGCCTTGTCGAAGGCGTTGGGGAAGCCGAGATTGAGCGAGCGCGGATGCCGGCCGATCCGGTGCAGCTGGCGGCGGGTGACGGTGTAGAAGCCTTCCGGCGTCTGCTTGTCGCCTTCCTTGATCTTGGGACCGAGGGTGCCGGACCAGTGGCAGACGGGATAGGTCGCGAAGCGCTCGAACGCGTCGCCCTTCCTCATCCACACCTCGAGCTCGGACTCGGCCTTGAAGATGCGGATCAGCAGCGGCGTCCCGGGCTTGGCGCCGAACGCTGTCAGCCGCTCGGGCAGCCGCGACAGATCGGGGGTATCCGGCAGCGGCAGGCTGCCCTCGGCGAACTTGCGCTGACGCTCGATGCGGTCCGGCGCCACGTCCCTGAGCTCGATCGTGAGCGCATCCGCCGCCGAAGGCAGCATCGCCACCCCGAGCGCCATGGCCGCGGCGAGGCGGGCCGTGGAAAGCGCTGCGATGGACGTGGCGGACGACATGCGCGGTCGGATCTCCGGACGCTTCGACGGCTCGGGCTGAGGGCGCAACGTGGCTCGATCCTCCGCTTGCATCCCTATGCTCTTACCATACCAGGGAGCGCCGTCGAGTCCGAGCGCGGAGGCGGCGTTGTCCCCGGCCCTTCCACCGCGCCCGGGCCAGGGTAAACGGGTCCGTATGGCGGCGGTGAGGCGGGGATCATGCACCGCCGTCCGCACGCGCCGCATCCCCGCCGGGCGGGCAATTCGCGACGATCGCCGATGTCCAGTCGCGCTGCGAAGCGGCGGTTATGAACCGGTAGCGGCCGCCGCAGACGGTGACGCGCGGCGGCAACAGCCGCGCCTCGAAATGATCGTGCCCGGTCTTGAGGTCGCGCCAGAAGCCGTACCAGGGGTGGTCGGTGTGCCGCTCCATCGTCTCGCCCGTCATCCTGAACGGAAAGATGTGCACCGGAATGCGCGCCTGCCCCTTGGCGAGCGCGGCCGTCACCAGCCGCCACACCTCGTCGATCACGGCATCCGTCATCGCATAGCAGCCGATCGATCCGCAGCCGCCGTGGACCATGAGGAACGTTCCGGTGCGGCCGTGGGCGCGGTCGAAGGCGTTCGGGAAGCCGATGTCGAACGACCGGTGCCAGCGGCTGTGGGGATTGAGCGCCTTGGCGTCGACCGCGTAGAAGCCTTCCGGCGCCTGCCGGTCGCCCTCGGCGAGCTTGGGGCCGAGGCGGCCCGACCAGCGGCAGATCGGATAGCTGGCGAAGCGCACGAACCGGCCGTCGCGCAGCATCCACAGCTCGAGCTCGAACTCGGCCTTGAAGATGCGGATCATCATCGGCGCGCCGGGCGAAAGCCGCTCCGCCGCGAGTCGCTCGTCGAGGGCCGCGAGATCGGGCGTGCCCGGCAGCGGCAGGCCGGCCGCCGCGAGCAGCCGGCGCACCCGGCGCTCGTGGTCGATCGCGAACGGGTCACGCCCGGAGAAATAGAGCGCGAAGGCCGCCACGGCGGCGACCATGGCGAGCGCGACCAGCCCCAGTCTGCTGAGCTTGCTTTGCGACCGCATCGTCCCTCCCCGGCCGGGCACCGTCGCCGCGCCGCGGCGCGAGCGAGGCGCGGGATCTTGTCGGCGATGTGGTCGTGCGCGCGGCGGCTACTGCGTGAAGCCGAGCACGGCGCCCTGGCCGTCCTGCGACGCAGGAAGCAGTCCGCCGCCGCCGGTCAGCCCCGACAGCAAGCCTCCCGGGCCGGGGGCCGCGGCGAGTGTGCGCGTCTTGGGGCCGGGCACGGTGATCCGCTCCTCGGCGATCTGCTGCTCGCCCGGCTTCGGCACGAACGGCTCGAACGAGGGACGCTCGAATTGCGGGCAGTAGCCCATCGGATCGGGCCGCGATTTGGGCATCGACACGTTGACGACGTAGCGCCGCTCGCACACCGCGACCGTCGGCGGCAGGCGGTGCTGCTCGAAGTGGTCGTAGCCCTGCTTCAGCGTCGACCAGAACGCGGCCCATTTGTGCTTCTTGTGGCGCTCCATGTTCTGCGCGGTCATGCGGTAGGGGAAGGCGTGGACCTCGATCGCGGTCTGCCCGCCCTTGAAGCTCTCGCGCGCCAGCGCGTAGATTTCCTCGATCAGTGCGTCGGTCATGGCGTAGCAGCCGGCCGACTTGCACTTGCCGTGCACCATCAGGAAATCGCCGGTGCGGCCGTGTGCACGGTCGTAGGCGTTCGGATAGCCGAGGTTGAAGGCGAGATAGAACTGCGAGCTCGGGTTCATCTGGTGGGCGGTAACGGTATAGAACCCTTCGGGCGCCTGCTTGTCGCCCTGCTGCTGCTTCGGCCCGAGATCGCCCGACCAGTTGCAGATCGGGTAGGTCTTGAAGTGGTAGAAGCGCCCGTCGTCGCGCTGCTTCCATACCTCGAGCTCGGATTCCTCCTTGAAGATGCGCACGAACATCGGCGCGCCGGGCTCGATGCCCTTCTTGCCGAGCAGCATCAGCGATTGCTTGGAGAGCGGCTGCTCGGCCGGCGGTATCGACGGCGCATTCGAGCACGCCGCCAGCGCGCACAGCGTCGCGACCGCGGCGAGGGCCGCGAGCCCATGTCGATTCGGCACTTTCTTCCGCCCCAGGATGATCAACCCCATACACCGTGCCCCTGGCACACGACGATCACCATCCGACCGTCTCGGTCAACGAATCGTTAACGCGAAACAAGCTGCTGATATCACTAGCTCTCCTGAGAGGGCTGTCAACCCTGGGTAAACGCCGATTGGGGCATCGGGAGGGCGGCGTTGTGCTCCGGGCGGTCCGAGCGCCCGGTGGCCGGCCGCCGGCGGACGGCGGCTCTCAGAGCCCGCGGCCGATCTTCAGGAAGCGCTCGTGGCGCTGGGCTCGGATCTCGTCCGGGGATTTGCCGTCGAATTCCGCCAGCGCCTTGGCGATGGCGTCGCCCGTGGCCTGGATCACCCGCGCGCGGTCGCGGTGCGCCCCGCCGACCGGCTCGGTGACGATGGTGTCGATGACCCCGAGGCCGATCAGATCCTGCGCGGTGATCTTCATCGCCGTCGCCGCCTCCTCCTTCTTGGCGCTGTCGCGCCAGATGATGGATGCCGCGCCCTCGGGCGAGATCACCGAGTAGATCGCGTGCTCGAGCATCAGGATGCGGTTGGCGCTGGCGATCGCCACCGCGCCGCCGGAGCCGCCCTCGCCGATGATGACCGAGATCATCGGCACCCCGAGCCTGAGGCAGCAAGCGGTCGAGCGGGCGATTGCCTCGGCCTGGCCGCGCTCCTCGGCGCCGATGCCGGGATAGGCGCCCGCGGTATCGACCAGCGTGATGACCGGCAGCGAGAACTTGTCGGCCATCTCCATCAGCCGCACCGCCTTGCGGTAGCCCTCGGGCATGGCCATGCCGAAGTTGTGCTTGAGCCGGCTCTCGGTATCCGACCCCTTCTCGTTGCCGATCACCATCACCGCGCGGCCGCGGAACTTGCCGAGGCCGCCGACGAGGGCTGCGTCCTCGGCGTAGTAGCGGTCGCCGGCAAGCGGCGTGAAGTCGTCGATCAGCGCGCCGATGTAGTCGAGCGCGTGCGCCCGGTCCTGGTGCCGCGCCACCATGGCCTTCTGCCACGGCGTCAGCTTGGCGTAGATGTCGACCAGCGCCTGCTCTGCCTTCTGCTCGAGCTTCTTGATCTCCTCGGTGATCGACACCGCGCTGTCGTCGTCCTCGAGCGCGCGCAGCTCCGCGACCTTGCTCTCGAGCTCCGCGACCGGCTTCTCGAAGTCCAGATAGGTGCGGGGGCTCGGTGTGCGGTCCACGTCGGGTCTCTCGTCTGGTCCCGGCGCTCCCGGTCGACGGCCGGCGGCACGCCCTTCGGGCGACCGGTCGGCGGGACCGTCGCCGGGATCGGGATTTCTTGAAATTCGGCGGGACATTCGCCCCCCTCGCCGGCCCTGTCAAGCCGCCCTTCGAGGCGAGATGAACAAAGTTCAGGCGCTGGTCGTCGCCCCGCCTAGCGCGGCCGCGCCAGCGGATGATGCTCTTCGACGATCCGCTTCAGGCGCTCCTCGAGGACGTGAGTATAGATCTCGGTCGTCGAGATGTCGGCATGTCCGAGCAGCTGCTGGACCGCGCGCAGATCCGCGCCGCGGTCGAGCAGGTGGCTCGCGAACGCATGGCGCAGGACGTGCGGGCTGACGCGCTCCGGATCGAGGCCGGCGCCCTCCGCGACGTCCTTGAGATCGAGGGCGAAGCTCTGCCGCGTCAGGTGCCCGGTCTCGCTCTTGGCCGGAAACAGCCATTTGGAGCGGATCGCGACCGGAGTGGGCGTGCCGTCAGGCGCGGCGTCCGGTGCCAGGAAGCGGTCGATGGCGGCGCGCGCCGCCGCATTGAGCGGTACCAGCCGCTCGCGGCCGCCCTTGCCGCGGACGGTCAGCATCCGGTCGTCGCCGTCGAGAACGGAGCGCGGCAGCGACACGAGCTCCGACACGCGCATCCCCGTCGCGTAGATGAGCTCGATCAGACAATGGAGCCGCAGCGCCCGCACCCGGTCCGGACCTGTGGCGCGGTCGGCGCGCGCCCAGGCCTCCGCGATCAGGCGATCGACCTCGGCCACCGTCAGCGTGCGCGGCAGCGTGCGCGCCTTCTTCGGCCCCGACAGTCCGAACGCCGGATCCTCGCCGACGACACCCTCCGCGGTCAGGAAGCGGTAGAGCTGACGGATCGCGGCGAGCCGCCGCGCGCGCGACGCCGGCGCCAGTCCGGCGGCGGCGCGGCTTGCGAGATAGCGCGCGATGTCCTCGCGCCGCGCCCTCTCGATCGTGACGCCGCCGCGACCGATGTGGGCGCGGAAATCATCGAGGTCGCGCCGGTAGGCGTCGAGCGTATTGCGCGCCGCCCCCCGCTCGGCCGCCAGCATTTCCAGGAACTGCGCGACAGGGTCGCCGCCGCCGGCATCCGCCGCCGCTGCGCCTGTCTCGGCACCGCCGATCACAGCGCGGCCGAGCGCGGCCAGGCCGCGAACAGCGCCTCGAGCCCGAGCCGCCGGGCGTCCGCCGCGAGCCCCGCCCGCTTCAGCGCGCGGATCGCGTCGCCGAGGGCGATCATGTGCGCTCCCTCGGCCCCCGTCGGCCCCAGGGCCAGCATGGCGACGAGCACGGTCCGGCCGAGCTCCTTCCTTTTCGATGCGTCGAGCAGTTCGCTCAGGATCCCGGTTTCCGGCAGATGACCGCCGGCGGGCTGCGGCGTTCGGCTCGCCGCCTCCCACAGCGGGATCGGGACGTTGGTGTCGAGCGCGTCGAGCACCGTCGCCAGACGGTGTAGCAGATCGGGTGCGAAACGGCCCTTCAGCGCCAGCGCCTCGACCGAGGCGAGGCTCGCGCCGCGCGGCCCGAGGAGCTTCGGATCGGCGATGTCGGCGAGGGCCAGCCAGTGACCGAGCGGGCCGACGTCTCCCGTCATTCCGCCACCCGTGACCGGAAGGGCCGGATCGCGGTCGAGCGTCGCGGCGAGCCGCGCCCATTCGCGCGCCCGTTCGTACTGTCCGGCGGCGAGCGCGACCTCGATCGCGGTCTCGGCGAACCAGCCGACCTCCGCCACCACCGGCACCGCGGCAGCCGGACCGGCCATGATCTCGAGGGCGGGGAAGTAGAGCCCCTCGCGACGCGCGTCGTCGAGGAACGCGCGGATCAGGCGCACCTTCTTGAGCGGCGTGCGCTCGCCCTCGGCCGCGACGAACGCGCTCGCGCGAGCGCGCGTCGCGGTCTGCGGGTCGGCCGTTGCGGCAGGCGCTGCCGCGAGCGAGCGGTACAGCTCCGCGAGCTCCGAGGCGGGAACGGCATTGAGACGCACGGCGGCTTCGGCAGCGGCGGCGCGCAGCCCCGGCGCGGCGTCGGCATCGCGAAGGATGCCGGCCAGCGTGGCCGGCGTTCCCTTGTGGACGACCTCCATCGACCCGGCGGCTCCGGCGAGTCCGAGCAGCCGGTATTCGAGGGGGGATATGGACCTGACGGACCCGAGGTCGGGCTTGCCGCCGATCGCCAGGGCGTCGAGGGCGGCCAGGGCGGCGCCGGGTCCGACCCCGTGCTCGCGGGCGAGATCCGCGGTCAGCCCCGCCGCCGCGGGATTACCTCCGGTGATCGCGCAGTAGCCGCTGATCAGGATCGCGTCGGCCTTCAGGGGGCCGGGGATGCCGGCGGCCTGTGGCGCCGAGCGCACAGCCTCGCAGGCCGTATCGCGCCGGCCGAGCGCGATCTCGTTGCGTGCCGTCAACAGGGCGGCGAGGGCGTCGGCCTCGCCGGCGGCGCGCCCGCCGGGCATCTGCGCCACGACCTCGCCGGCCTCGGTCAGGAGCCCCGAGCGCGTCAGCGCCTCGACCCGCAGCGCCGCGAAACGCGCGCCGTCACGGCCTTCGGGCGGCGTGGCCTCCGCTGTGACGAGCCGCCGCCAGAGGTTGGCCAATGCGGGTGAACGCGGTGGGATCTCGAGCGCGGCGAACAGTGCCTCGATCCGGGCCTCGTCGAGCCCGCGCCACACGTCGTGCGGGAGTGCGGGGCCGTCGGCGGCCGTGGTGCTCGTGGCCGCGGTGGCTCCCATGATCGTCCCGTCGGCGGCCGACGGCGGCGCGAGGTCGGTCCGCTCGACGCCGCGCGAGGCTTCGTCGAGCGGCGGCAACGGCTCGCGGACGAGCCTCTCGGGCAGGGCGCGGGACGTCTCCGGACCGGCCGGATGGCCCTGGCCGCGGTGGCCGCCGTCACTCCCTGGCCGGCCGTCCATCGGCGCCAGCAGCGGGCGCTGATCCGCGGCCGCCGTCGCAGGAGCGCCGCGCTGGGTCCGCGGGCGCTCGGGCTCGGGAAACGGCACCCACTCCTGCGCCGTGGCCGGCCCCGGCGACACGGTCGCCATGATCAGGGCGAGAACCAGGGCGCGGCGAAGACGGGCGGTAGAGGGGCCGAGCGGCGGGGGCGCGGCCGAGGTGTGGGCAGGGGGACGTCGGTTCGGTCTCATTGTTTCCGGATCTTGACGCCGGGGAGGGGCTTCGCCACCTCCCGCTGCTCGGGCTCGAAGTGGACGGCGAGCACATAGAGACCCCCGTAGACGAGTGCGCCGAGGGTCGCGACGACGAACAGAAACCGGAATAGGCTCGGCATCGGTGGTCACCTGCTCATTCGTGCTGTTTCCGGGTGCAAGTTGA
>JAKAML010000369.1 GCA_021812845.1 Pseudomonadota bacterium | reverse complement strand
CTCGTCCGACTGAGGAGGTACGCGCGGTATGGGCCACTGTTCTCCACGTTCGGCGGAGGAATGGTGCGTACGGCGCGCGGTGCGGTCGCAGCAATCGCCGCATCAGTAAGCCGACATAGATGAAATATATCGGCATGCTGATTGGCAATGTAAACGGTCAAGACTTGTCTAACAAACCCGAGAGACTGCTGGGAGCGGTTCAGGCCGTCGTCGATGACCGGATCGTGAAGATCTCGACCGACCCCGCGCGCTGGCAACCCGAGCTGCCGCCTCTGCACGCTTGCGCCCGCGGCGTCGGGCAGATCGAGCGGCTGTATCACCCGGAGCGATTGCAGTATCCGATGCGCCGGGTCGGGCCGCGCGGCGCCGGCCAGTTCGAGCGCATCTCGTGGGACGAGGCGCTGGACCATGTCGCGACCGAGATGCTGCGCATCCGCCGCCGGTACGGCAATGCCGCGTTCGTCGACGCCTCGCGCTCGGGCAACACGTCGACCCCCGACGAGTCGTGGAGCGACTGGTCGGCGCCGCTCGCCGCGCCCGGCAAGGTCACCAGCCCCGCCGCGCGCTTCGTGCAACTTCGCGCGCGCTGGAAGGGGGACGGCGCGGCCAGCGTGCGCGGCATCGGCGTCGCATACGTCACCGACAACCTGCGCGCGATCGTCACCGAGGTGAACACGGCCAAGGGCCCCGCCGCCCCGACGCCCCCCGCCACGCCGGTGGTCACGCCGCAGGAGCCGACCCGCAGCAGCGCCATCAAGATCAGCTGGAAGACCGACAACCCCGACGGCGACTCGCTCCGCTATCGGCTCTGGTTCCGCCGCGAGGAGTCCCCGCTGTGGCGACCGATCACCAGGGACGACGAGCCGATCGCCACCAGCGACCTCGTGTGGCCGACCGAGGCGCTCGCCGAGGGTTGGTACCGCGTGCGCGTCGAGGCGAGCGACGAGCTGGCGAACCCGGTCGGCCAGGCGCTCAAGCACGCGCTCGACAGCGCCCCGTTCGTCGTCGACAACACGCCGCCGGTCATTCAGCCGCTCGCGATCGCGCAGGGGCGCCTGCAGGGCACGGTCACCGACGGCGTCGGCCCGATCGCGAGGCTCGAGGTGCAGATCGACGGCAAGGGCGCATGGCGCCCGATCACCTCGGCCGACGGCATCCTCGACGAGGCGACCGAGCGGATCGACGCGCCGCTCGGCATCCAAGGCAGCCACGTCGTCGCGCTGCGCGCCTTCGATCAGGCCGGCAATCAGGTCACGCGCGAGGTCGAGAGCAAGTAGCGCCCGACGAGCGGCCATCGACATCGACGGAGGACGCGGGAGGGCGTCGACCTGCCGCTCCCGCCTCCTTCCCGCCTCCCCTCCCCGTTCCTCTCGTCTCATCGATCGAGAGCGCGCGGAACGTCCGCGTCCCCGGGTCGATTCCCGCCTCGAGCCGCCTCTCGAGGCGCACCCGGCGCTCTACGCGCGGGGTGGATTGCGCTAGAAGCCGCGGCGAATGTCCCAGCTCCGCCCGCGCACCACCGGTCTTCGAGGCTCGTACTTGCTCCTGCTCGCGGCGCTCGCCCCCGCCGCGCTCGTCGCCGATCAGGCAGCGGCGCAGGCGCCGAAGGGCAAGGCCGCGCCGATGAAGGCCGCGTCCTCCACCTCGAGCCTCCCCGGCAAGGACCTGGTCCCGCCCGCGGCGATGGCCGGCCCCGCGCCGAAGGCCGACGAGATGTGGGTCGCGGCGAACAACGACGAGATGATCGCGCAGCTCGAGAGGCGCGCGATCCGCAACGGCCTCGCCGGCGGCAAGGAGGCGATCGGCGCCATCATGGCGATCCCCCAAATCGCCGACGCGGCCAAGGCGGGCGCGGCGCGCGCGGCGCTCGAGCGCATCGCGAAGGCGCTCGGCGCCGACCAGTCGAAGGTCGAGGCGCGCCAGCTCGCCGACGAGGCCGCGACCCTCGCGCGCGCGATCGCGCCCGACGCGGGCGCCAAGAGCTCGCGCGGCGAGGACGCGAAGCTCGGGCTCGTGAGCGCGTGGCGGCTCGTCGGGCCGTTCAAGGACATGAGCGGCAAGGGGCTCAAGACGGCCGAGGGGCCCGAGGTCGGCGCGGTCGATCTCCCGGTCGAGGCCGGCGCCGCCAAGGGCGGCGATGCCAAGGGGGCGCGCAAGGCCACGGGCGCGAAGAAGCTCGAGGCCAAGGGGAAGCTCGCCGAGGCCCCGAAGCCGAAGACGGTGTCGCTCGACGGGTTCCGCGACGCGCAGAAGCGCTGGGACGACGGCGCCTACGACGTCGCGTGGCGCGCGGTGCCGCCCGAGCTGATCAGCGCGCGCGGCACGCCGCTCGACGTCCTCTTGTTCCCGCGCCGGGAGACGTGCGCGTACCTCGCGACCGACGTGAAGGTGCAGAGCGAGCAGCCGCTCGTCTTCCACGTCGCCGCCGCCGGCTCGGTGCGCGCGACGCTCGACGGCGCCGTGTTGGGCACGAGCACGGTGACCAGTTTCATCGAGAGCGCGTCAGGCGTGGAGCACGGCGGGCGGACCGGCCTGACCGCCGTCGTGGCCGCCGTGCTGTTCCTGTTGGCACTGTTCTTCACGCCGATCATCGACATGATCGGCAGCTATCGCCCGATCACGGCGCCCGCGCTTATCATCGTCGGCTCGCTGATGATGCGAAACGTCGTGAAGATCCTGAATGAGGCGGACACGCACTCTCTGATTCTGCTGGACGAACTGGGCGCTGGCACCGATCCCACCGAAGGCGCCGCGC
>JAKAML010000368.1 GCA_021812845.1 Pseudomonadota bacterium | reverse complement strand
GGACCTGTGGGCTGGCTGACGGGCGGGACCGCCGTCGGAGCGCCCGGTGGACTAGGCCCCGCGGCCCGCCTATAAGTCCTGGACGTGCCCGCAGCCGTTCTCCGAGGCACCCACGCAAATGCCGACGACGAAAGAGAATTCCACGTCCCGAATCGAGCGGCTCTGCGCCGACGCCGGCCTCAGGATGACCGGTCAGCGGCGGGTCATCGCGCGCGTTCTGTCGGATGCCGACGACCATCCCGACGTCGAGGAGGTGCACCGCCGGGTGGTGCGCCTCGACGCGCGCATTTCACTGTCCACGGTCTATCGGACGCTGAGACTGCTCGAGGGCAACGGCATCCTCGAGCGCCACGACTTCGGTCGCGGCCGCGGCCGCTACGAGGAGGCGAGCCGCGAGCATCACGATCACCTGATCGACATTGCGACGGGCGCCGTGATCGAATTCAAGAGCGAGGAGATCGAGGCGCTGCAGGAGCGCATCGCGCGCGAGCTCGGCTTCGAGCTGGTCGGCCACCGTCTCGAGCTCTACGGCGTCCCGGCCGAGAGGAGGCGCAAGGATACGTGACACCGGCACCGGACCGGCCGGCGGCGGGACCGCCGGCATGAGCAGGCTGCGCGCGGTGACGATCCTCGCGGGATTCGCGGCCCTGACGGTGCCGCTGATGCCGGTGCAGGCGGCCCTGGTGCGCGTCCATCGGCGCGCGGCGCGGCGGTTTCCGCACTGGTATCACCGGCAGGTCTGCCGCCTGTTCGGCATCCGCCTTTCCATCGAGGGCGAGGTCGCGCAAGACAGGCCGGTGCTGTTCGTGTCCAACCACACGTCATGGCTCGACATCACCGTGTTGTCGGCGGTGGCGCCGCTGTCGTTCGTCGCCAAGAAGGAGGTCGGCACCTGGCCGTTCGTGTCGTCGCTCGCGCGTCTGCAACGCACGGTGTTCGTCGACCGCGAGCGGCGCGGCGCAGTCGGCGAGACGGCAAGCGAGATTCTCGAGCGCCTCGCCGCCGGGGACAGCGTGGTGCTGTTCGCCGAGGGCACCTCCAGCGACGGCAACCGGGTGCTGCCGTTCAAGACGTCGCTGTTCGCCGCCGCGAAACCGACCTCGCGCCAGGGCACGGCGCCGCCGGACGCGGTGGTGCAGACCCTGTCGCTCGTCTACACCCGCCTCAATGGCGTGCCGCTCGGACGCGGCGACAGGCCGCTCGTCGGCTGGTACGGCGACATGGAGATGACCAGCCACGCCTGGCAACTGCTGCGCGCGGGCAGCCTCGACGCACGGATCCGTGTCGGCCGGCCGGTGCCGCTCGCCGATTTCGCCGACCGCAAGGCGCTGGCGCGGCACAGTGAGCACGAGATCCGCCGCAACGTCGTGTCGATCCTGCGCGCCCGTCCGCACGGCGAGGCCGTGGTGCCGACGGCACCCTCCGCCGAGGTCGTCCGCGCGCTCCAGCAGCGGCCACGGCCGGAGGGATCCGCCGCAACGGACGGCGGCCAGCGGAAGTTCACCTGACCGGCGGCAGTCCCTGTGGCCGCCCGGCCTCTGCAACCATTCGTCACGGTTGGAAAGCAACAGTTTTCTGTCGTGCGCGCTGGACAAAGCGCGGCGTCGATGCTGCAATGCACAATGGGAAGACGCTGCGGACGGCCGGCCCACGGGAATCGGTCGCTGCGAAAACGCCAAGAATGGCCCGGCCCGGGTCGCCGACCGGGGCCGTCGACCGGGGCCATTAACCGGATCGGAAGTCGCCGTGGATAAGCTCTTGGCCTCGTCTATCGAGAAGCGCGGAGACGACTCCATGCCCGCGACGAAGAAGGTCTTCGTCAAGACGTTCGGCTGCCAGATGAACGTCTATGACAGCGAGCGGATGACCGAGGCGCTGGGCGCCTACGGCTACGTCGGGACCACTTCGGCCGAGAGTGCCGACCTCGTCGTCCTGAATACCTGCCACATCCGCGAGAAGGCGGTCGAGAAGGTCTATTCCGAGCTCGGCAAGATCCGCGACATCAAGGCCGAGCGGCACGCGCTCGGGCTGTCGACGCAGGTCGCCGTCGCCGGCTGCGTCGCCCAGGCCGAGGGCGCCGAGATCAGCGCCCGGGCGCCGGTCGTCGACGTCGTCGTCGGCCCGCAGAGCTATCACCGCCTGCCGGAGCTGCTGTTCCGCGCCAAGAGCGAAGGCCGCAAGGTCGTCGAGACGCGCTTCCCCGAGGAGGAGAAGTTCGCGCTGCTGCCCGAGCGCGCGGCAGCGGCAGGGTCCAGGGCTTCGGCCCCGGCCAGCGCGTTCCTGACCGTGCAGGAAGGGTGCGACAAGTTCTGCACGTTCTGCGTCGTGCCCTATACGCGCGGCGCCGAATACTCCCGCACCGTCGCCGATCTCGCGGCCGAGGCGGAGCGGCTCGTCGCGCGCGGCGTGCGCGAGATCACGCTGCTCGGCCAGAACGTCAACGGCTACCACGGCGAAGGCCCGGACGGCCGCGCCTGGTCGCTCGCCCGTCTCGTCGAGAGGCTCGGCGAGATTTCCGCGCTCGAGCGCATCCGCTACACCACGAGCCATCCGCGCGACATGGGCGAGGATCTGATCGCGGCCCATCGCGACCTGCCGAAGCTGATGCCGTTCCTGCATCTTCCCGTGCAATCGGGCTCGGACCGCATCCTGGCGGCGATGAACCGCAAGCACACCGCGCGCGACTATCTGCGGATCCTCGAGCGCATTCGTGCCGCGCGGCCCGACATCGCGATCTCGACCGACATCATCGTCGGC
>JAKAML010000367.1 GCA_021812845.1 Pseudomonadota bacterium | reverse complement strand
CGATCCCGGCGGGTAGGCCCCGCCGAGCTTCGCCACCCGGGCGCAGGAGCCGCGCCACGACCGCACGTTTCGCCTCGGCATCGGCGACAAGCTCAAGATCACCGTGTTCGGCGAGGACAACCTGTCGAGCCAGGTCGAGGTCAATGCCGCGGGCTCGATCGCCATGCCGCTCGTCGGCGAGGTCCCCGCCAAGGGCAAGTCGATCGGCGAGCTCAAGGACACCCTCGCCCGCAAGCTCGCCGAGGGCTACCTCAAGAACCCGCGTCTCAACGTCGAGGTGCTGAACTTCCGGCCGATCTACGTCCACGGCGAGGTCAAGACCGGCGGCGAGTTCGCCTTCAAGAACGGTCTCACCTTCCGCGACGCCGTCGCCATGGCCGGCGGCTACACCTACCGCGCCCAGCAGTCGCACCTGTTCCTCGTCCGCGAGGGCGGTGAGGAGGAGCGCGTCGCCCTTCCCACCACGCAGCCGGTCCTGCCCGGCGACAACATCCGCATTCCCGAGCGCTTCTTCTAGCCGCGCTCGGGCCCGAGACACGCCTTGACCCAGACCGCACGAGCCCCGAGATCCACCCCGCGCAGCCCCGGCTGCGTGCGGTCGCTCGTCGTCGGCGCCACCGCCGCAACCGCCGCCCTCAACCTCGCGCCCACGCCCGCGCGCGCCCTCGATCTCGACAGCGACGGCGGCCTCATCACCGACACCGTCGCCAGCCGCGACCGCCTCGGCACCTACGACTCGTCAAAAAAGTACGGCGCCGAGCGCGTCTCCGACCGTGATCGCGGCTATGCCCAGCCCGAGGGCCTGCGCGCCGGCAACTACCTGATCTTCCCGACCATCGGCACCGCGGTGGTCTACGACGACAACATCTTCGCGACCGACGTCGAGCGCGTCTCCGATTTCCGCACCGAGATCACCCCAGGCCTGCGCTTCCAGTCGGCGCTGCCGCGACACGTCCTCGACCTCTCACTCGACGGCAAGATCGTCAACTATCTCGATAACCCCGATCAGGACTATGCCAGCGCCAGCGCCCGACTCGACGGCGCGCTTCATTTCGACCACGCCCACACGCTGTCGCTCGGCGCGCTCGCCGCCCTCGAGCACGAGGAGAGGAGCGACATCACCTCGCCGCGCGACGCGAGGGAGCCCGTCGCCGTCCATCACACCCGCGTCATCGCCGGCGTGACGCGCGACGTCGGCCGCCTCTATGGCACGGTGTCGGCCTCCGTCGACCGCTGGGATTACCAGGATACCGTCTCCGGCGCCGGCGTCCCGCTCGACCAGGATTCGCGCGATCTCGATCTCTTGTCCGCGCAGTTGAAGCTCGGCTACCGCTTCTCGCCGGGCTACGAGATCGTCGGCAAGATCCGCGCCCTGAAGCAGTGGAACCGCGGCGACGCGGTCACCGACTACGACGGCATCGGCTACGAAGCCATGGCCGGCGTTGCCTTCGAGACCAACCCGCTCGTGCGCTGGCGCCTGCTCGGCGGCTACGGCCTGCGCGATTACGAGCAGGCCACGATCGACAGCATCGCCTCCTCGCTCGTCGAGGGCCAGGTGCAGTGGCTCGCCACCCAGCGCATGACGATCTACGGCGCGGTCTCCCGCGCCATCGTCGACCGTGTCGGCAGCGAGGTCGGCGGCCGCGTCGAGACCCTCGCCCGCGGCAAGCTCGAATACGAGTTGCAGCACAACATCGTCCTGACGCTCGACGGCGAGTTTAAGGACAGCGACTTCATCGGCGCCGCCCGCCACGACCGGTCGTGGAGCGCCAAGGTGGGGCTCGACTACTACCTCACCAAGAACTGGTTGTTCACGTTCGGCTACGAGCATCAGCGGCGTGATTCGAACGATGCCGACTTCGACCTGACCCGCAATCGGTTCACCGTCGGGGCGAAGCTGAGGTTCTAGAGGAAAGGTTCACGGACGCGCGGATGTACGGCGCCGGACGAGGCATGGAGCAGGCGGACGAGGCGGGCGGCGGCCCGAACCTCGAGCGCGTGCTGTCGGCCGTCAAGCGGCGGTGGCGCCTCCCGGCCGTCGCGATGCTCGTCGTCGGCGGCCTTGCCGCTCTGTCGTCCGCCATGATGCCCGACCGCTTCGACGCCTCGTCCGTGATCCAGATCGATCCGCGCAAGAAGTCGATCTCCAACCTCGAGAGCGTCGTCTCCGAGCTCAAGGCCGACGCCGCCACCGTCGAGAGCGAGGTCGAGATCATCCGCTCTCGCACTATCGCCTTGAAGGTCATCGACATCCTGAAGCTGCGCCAGGATCCCGAGTTCGAGCGGATGTCGCCCCTGCGCCGCCTCGCCACCAACCTCGGCCTCGAGTTCCTGATCGGCGACGACGGCGCCGACCGCGGCAAGGACGGCATCGGCCGCATCCTCGAGCGCACGCCCTCGACGGGAACTCTGGTCGAGCCGAACGTACCCGGCCTCGCCGATCCCGAGAAGGACGAGGTCGCCGTCGCCTTCGCCGAGCGGCTGCGCGTCGGCCGCGTCCGCAGCACGCTTCTCATCAGCATCCGCTTCTCGGCCAGCGACCCGGTCAAGGCGGCCAAGATCGCCAACACCATCGCCGACGTCTACATCGCCGAGCAGCTCGCCGCCAAGAACCGCGCCGCCGCCCAGGCAAGCAGCCTGCTCGAGGAGAAGCTGGAGCAGATGCGCGTCAAGGTCACCGACGCCGAGCGTAAGGTCGAGGAGTTCAAGGCCCGCCACAACATCTTCGACAGCGAGGGCCAGGTCCTTTCCGAGAAG
>JAKAML010000366.1 GCA_021812845.1 Pseudomonadota bacterium | reverse complement strand
GCGCCGTTCTATGTCGAGGGTCCCGGCAGCCCGAAGTACTTCATCGACCTCGTCAAGAAGCTCTCAGGCGGGCGGCTGACGATCCAGCACTTCGCCGCCGGCGAGCTGATCCCCGCGCTCGAAGGCTTCGACGCGGTGTCGAAAGGCACCGTCGAGATGAACTGCGCCAACAGCTATTTCTGGTCGGGCAAGACGTTCGCCGCGCAGTATTTCACGGCCGTCCCGTTCGGCATGAACTTCCAGGGCATGAACGCCTGGCTCTACCACGGCGGCGGCCTGAAACTGTGGGAGGAGGTCTACGATCCCTTCAACCTCGTGCCGCTGCCGATGGGCAACACCGGCATCCAGATGACCGGGTGGTTCAAGAAGCCGATCGGGAAGGTCGAGGACTTCAAGGGCCTCAAGATGCGCATCCCGGGCCTTGCGGGCAAGGTCTACGCCACGCTCGGCGTCGACGTGAAGCTGCTGCCGGGCGGCGAGATCTTCCCCGCGCTCGAGCGCGGCGTGATCGACGCGGCTGAGTTCGTCGGACCGTTCCAGGACCGCCGCCTCGGTCTGCACAAGGCCGCCAAGTACTACCATACGACCGGCTGGCACGAGACCTCGACCGTGACCGAGCTCATCGTCAACAAGGCCGCCTGGGGCAAGCTG
Organism: Pseudomonadota bacterium; assembly: GCA_021812845.1. Lineage (GTDB taxonomy): Bacteria > Pseudomonadota > Alphaproteobacteria > Rhizobiales > Hyphomicrobiaceae > JAKAML01. The sequence continues at coordinate 2,112 of JAKAML010000366.1, read as the reverse complement.
CCCGACGACCTCAAAGACGTGGTGCGCACGGCGGCGGCGGCCTGCAACGTCGTCAGCCACACCTGGTGCGAGGCGACCAACGCCGAGGCGCTCGACGACCTCGTCAAGAACCACGGGGTCACGGCCGCGCCGCTGCCGCCGGAGGTCATCGCCAAGCTCAAGGAGGCGACCGAGGCCGTGCTCGCGGATGCGACGGCCAAGGATGCGCTGGTCAAGAAGGTCCACGACAGCTTCATGACCTTCAAGGCGACGCACGACAGATGGGCCGGGATCAGCGAGGCGGTGTACCAGTCGCAGATCCGCGGCCAGATCAAGGGCTGACGGCCGAGGCACCCTCCCGCGGCCGCGGGAGGGTGCCGACACACACCACATGCGCGAGGGGGAGCGACGCCGTGAAGCTGCTCGCGGACCGGCTGGACCGGTTCATCGACAGGGTGGGCCGCGTAACCGGATGGTGCGCCTTCACGCTCGTCTGCGTGATGGCCTTCAACGTGCTCCTGCGCTACTTCTTCCGCACCGGCTCGGTCGCCATGCAGGAGCTCGAATGGCACCTGATGGCGCCGATCTGCCTGCTCGGGCTGTCCTATGCCCTCCTGCACGACGGCCACGTCAAGGTCGACATCTTCTATGGCCGCTTCCCGGCGCGGGTGCGGAAGCTGATCGACGCCGTCTCGATGCTGCTCGTCTCCATCGTCGTCGCGATCCTGATCTACCTGTCGATCCCCTACGTCGAGCAGTCGTACGCGATCGGCGAGCAGTCGCCCGACCCGGGCGGTCTCACTCATCGCTGGATGCTGAAGGCGATGCTGCCGCTCGGCTTCACCCTGCTGCTGATCCAGAGCGTGGCGGCGCTCCTCAACGCCGTCGTCGCCCTCCTCGACAAGGACTCGGCGCCCGCGCCGCCGGTCGCGGAGGGGCGCTGAGATGTCGCCCAACGAGATCTACGCGCTCCTGGCTGTCGGCTCGTTCTTCGTCATGCTGGCGATCGGGATGCCGGTCGCCCTGACGCTTGCCGTCTCGGGGCTCGTGTTCGGCTATCTCGGCTTCGGGCCGATCCTGTTCAACCTGCTGCCGGCCCGCATCTTCGGCGTCACCGCCAACTACACGCTGATCGCCATTCCGCTGTTCGTGTTCATGGGGGTGATGCTCGAGAAGTCCAGGATTGCCGACGACCTGATGGACGTCATCGGCCACCTCGCCGGCGGGCTGCGCGGCGGCATGGGCATCGGCATCATCCTCGTCGGTGTGCTGATGGGCGCCACGACCGGCATCGTCGGTGCGACCATCGTCACACTGGGGCTCATCACGCTGCCGGCGCTGATCCGCCGCAACTACCACCTGCCGACCGCGTGCGGCACCATCTGCGCGTCGGGCACGCTCGGCCAGATCATCCCGCCGTCGACGATCCTGATCCTGCTCGCCGACATCCTCGGCCAGTCGGTCGGCACGCTATTCGCGGCGGCGCTGTTCCCCGGGCTGCTTCTCAGCGCGATCTTCGTCGTCTACCTGCTGGTGCTCGGCATGGTGAAACCCGAGCTCGTGCCGCCGGTGGCGCTCGCCGAGCGCGACGAGATGAGCCGCGGCGAGCTGCTGCGGAAGGCGGCGCGGGTCGGCCTGCCGCCGGTCATGCTCGTGCTCGCCGTGCTCGGCTCGATCATCGGCGGCGTCGCCGCCCCGACCGAGGCGGCGTCGATGGGGGCACTCGGCTCCATCGTCGTCGTGGCAGCGGCAGGGCGCTTCTCCTTCGCCGTGCTGAGGGAGACCACGCTCGCGACGACGCGGATCACCGCCGGCATGATGTTCATCCTGATCTGCGCCCAGGTTTTCGCGCTCTCCTTCCGCGGGCTCGGCGGCGAGGCGCTCGTGCACCGGCTGTTCGAATGGGTGCCGGGCGGCATCAACGCCGACGTCGTGTTCATGCTGGCGCTGATCTTCGTGCTCGGGTTCTTCATCGAGTGGATCGAGATCAGCTACATCGTCGTGCCGCTGTTCCTGCCGATCCTGCAGGCCGGCAATGTCGATCTGGTCTGGATCGCGGCCCTGATCGCGCTCGTCCTGCAGACGTCGTTCCTTACCCCGCCCTTCGGCTGGGCACTGTTCTATCTGCGTTCG
>JAKAML010000365.1 GCA_021812845.1 Pseudomonadota bacterium | reverse complement strand
GGCCGAAGCGCCGCCTCCCGCCGACTCCGGTGCCCGGCCGCCGACCGAGGCCGGCGCCGCGCCCGCCCCCACGCCGAAGCCCGCTTCGCCGCCGCCGGATTCCGGCCGCTCGGCGCCAGAGGCGCCCGCGGTGGTGCCGCCGGTCAGGCGCTCGATCCCCGCGACCCCTCCGGCCAGCTTCGAGATCGGGCCGCACAAGTCGGTCGGCAAGACCGGCGAACGCAAGGCGCGAAGCAAGGCCGCGGGCACGTCGCCGCGAAAAGCCGCAACGTCCGAGACCGCGCGCAAGGGACGGAGTAGATGAGGCCGGGCGCCCGCCGCGATGCGGCCCGGGAGCGGCTCCGCTAGATCCAGTCTACCGCGCCTCGGCGGATGACCATGATGCGGTCCTGCGGCGCGTCGATCGACAGGATCTCGGCCGGGCTCAGTCCCGTCACCAGCCCTTGCAGCGTGCGCATCACGCCGCCGTGCGAGGTCACCACGCAGTCCCTTTCGACCGTCCCGAGCCAGCGCCCGATCCTGAGCGCGAGATCCGCGTAGCTCTCGCCGCCATCGGGACGCCAGCGATACGGGTCGCGGCGGCGGGCGGCGAGGCCCTGGGGATCGAGCCGCGGCATATCCTCGGCGAGAAGCCCCTCCCAGTGACCGTAGTGGATCTCCTTGATCGCCTCGTCGACCCGATATTCGGAGGGAGCGAGACCCATCGCCGCGCGCATGATCTCCATCGTTTCCCGCGCGCGGCCGAGCGGGCTCGATACGTACTCGGCTCCGGCGAGCGTCGCACCGAGGGCCATCAGCGCCGCGCCGTTGCGCCGCGCCTGGGCGCGGCCGAGGTCGTTGAGCGGGATGTCGCGCTGGCCCTGGTAGCGCCGTGCGGCGTTCCAGTCGGTCTGTCCGTGGCGGATGAAGTAGACGGTGACGTCGTCGCGGATCACGACGGCCCTCGCGGTGTGGAGGCGGCCGGGGTCAGTCGTTGCCGCCCTTGGCGACCGAGATGTCGGGCGCCTCCTCGTTCTTCATGCCCTGGACGTGGTAGCCCGAATCGACGTGGTGCACCTCGCCGGTGACGCCGCGCGACAGGTCGGACAGCAGGTAGAGACCCGATGCGCCGACCTCCTCGATGGTGACGGTGCGGCGCAGCGGCGAATTGTACTCGTTCCACTTCAGGATGTAGCGGAAGTCGGAGATGCCGGACGCGGCCAGCGTCTTGATCGGACCGGCGGAGATGGCGTTGACGCGGATGCCCTGTTTGCCGAGGTCGGCCGCGAGATAGCGCACGCTGGCCTCGAGCGCCGCCTTGGCGACGCCCATCACGTTGTAGTGCGGCATCACCTTCTCGGCGCCGTAGTAGGTCAAGGTCAGCATCGCGCCACCCGGCGCCATCAGCTTCTCGGCGCGCTGGGCGAGGGCGGTGAACGAGAAGCACGAGATCAGCATCGTCTGGGTGAAGTTCTTCTCCGTCGTGTCGACGTAGCGGCCGTCGAGTTCGTTCTTGTCGGAGAAGGCGATGGCGTGGACGAGGAAGTCGAGCTTGCCCCACCGCTGAGCGAGATCGGCGAACACGGCGTCCATCGAGGACGCGTCGGTGACGTCGCACGGCAGCACGATGCCCGAGCCGAGCTCGGCGGCCAGCGGCTCCACCCGCTTCTTCAGGGCGTCGCCCTGATAGGTCAGCGCGATCTCGGCGCCCTGTGCCGCCGCCGCCTTGGCGATGCCCCACGCGATCGAGCGATTGTTGGCGACACCCATGACGAGGCCGCGCTTGCCGGCCATAAGCGTTCCCGTGGCCACACCCGTGCTCGCGCCGCTGTCGGTCATCTCGCGATTATCCCTTTTTGTTCTCTATATTTCGGCGCGCATCCTACACAAAAGACCTCTCCGGTCCAGATGGAGGGTGTTCAGAAATCGGGCGGGGACGTCCAAAGTCGGTGTGGCGGAGGGCCACGCATGGCCGCGGCCCGACGAGGAACGGCCCGGCGCGGTGGCGACGGGCCGTGTCGGAGGAGAGAACGGGTCGGAAACGGCGTCCGAGGGCGCCGGCTCAGCCTTCGAGCTGCCAGCGGCCATCGGCGAGGCGGCAGGCGATGCCCTCGGTGCGCTTGGTCTCGGGGCCCGACGACAGCATGACCACGATATGGCGGCAGATGCCGCCGGAGGCGTCCTTGAACGAGCTGGTCGGCTGCACGATGCCCGACAGGCGGCCGTGGAACCGGTGCCAGACGTAGGTCGAGCCGTCGCCCACCTCGCTCAGCGCGAGCTGCACGCTTTCGAGCGCCGCCATCTCGTCGGCCTCGTCGAGCGCGAACCTCAAGTCGGCGAACTTCGGCCGGTGCCACAGCTTCTCCTTCGGCTGCGGACAGCTGCACGCTGCGCCGCCCGATCGGTCGGCCGGGGAGGCGGGCTCGGCGGGCATGGCGGGGGCGGGCTCGGCGGGCTGCTGCGGGGCGCCGTGCGGGGCGGCCTGGTTCGAGGAGCGGGCGGCCGGCGCGGACCTGGCCTCGGCGGCCATTGCGAAGTCCGGCGACAGGAACACCGCGGCGACGAGACCGAATCCGGTGATGGTGGTGGCGGCCAGGGCCACGAACGGGGAAGCGGAACGCATGACGCAGACTTTCCGACTGGAACGCTGAACGGGGACGCGAACTCGAACCGAAGGCGCGGATGCAACCGGCCGCAACCTGCGGAGATACGTTTCCGATCATGAGCGAAGATGGTTAAAAGGCGCTGAACGGTCGTCTCCGGCGTCTCACTCCGGGACGGCCGTCGACCG
>JAKAML010000364.1 GCA_021812845.1 Pseudomonadota bacterium | reverse complement strand
GGGAGCCTTCTCCGGCTCGCCGCCCTCTCGGGCACAGGCCTCGCCGGCGCCGGCTGGCCGTACCCGTTGCCGCCGCCGGGGCTCGGGCCGCCGCCCCCGCCGCCGCCGCGGCCACCTTCGCGCACGCTGGCCCGGTTGCGGCTCGCGCTCTCCGCCGCCTCGGCCGCGGTCGTGCTCGGAGCCTTCGGCATCGCGGCGATGATGGTCTACTACACGATCACCCTGCCCGACCCGCTGACGCTCCGCCACAAGGAGCGCGCGCCCGTGATCCGCATCCTGTCGAGCGACGGCTCGGTGCTCGCCGAGCGTGGCGCCGCCCACGACTTCATGCCGCTCGATCTCCTGCCGAAGCAGGTCACCGACGCCGTGGTTGCGACCGAGGACCGCCGTTTCTACGAGCACTGGGGCGTCGATCCGGCCGGCATGGCGCGCGCCTTCTTCGCCAATCTCCGCGCCGGGCGTTTCGCCCAGGGCGGCTCGACCTTGACCCAGCAGCTCGCCAAGAACCTGTTCCTGACCCACGATCGCACGCTCGGCCGCAAGGTCGAGGAGCTGCTCCTGGCGCTGTGGCTCGAGCTTAGGCTCGCCAAATCCGACATCCTCGAGCTCTATCTCAACCGCGTCTACTTCGGCGGCGGCGCCTACGGCATCGAGAGCGCGGCGCAGCGCTACTTCGAGAAAAGTGCGCGCGAGCTGACGCTGGCCGAGGCGGCGATCATCGCCGGGTTGCTCAAGGCGCCGTCGCGCTACGCCCCGACCTCGAGCCCCGGCGCCGCCCGCGCCCGCGGCCGCGTCGTGCTCGGCGCCATGGTCGCGGCCGGCTACATCGGCGGCGCCGACGAGAAGCGCGCCGCGGCCGAGAAGGTCCGCTTCGCCGAGCCGAAGGCCGGCAAGGAGCCCGACGGCATCGAGTATGCGGTCGACTTCGTGCTCGAGCGGATGCCGCCGTTGATCGGCGCCGGGCACGCCGAGGTGGTCGTCGAGACCACGCTCGACGCGGCGCTGCAGCGGCGCGCCCACCAGATCGTTGCCAAGCGGCTCGCCGCCGAGGGCGCCGCGCTCGACGCCAGCCAGGCGGCGGTCGTCGTGCTCGACGGCGACGGCGGCATCCGCGCGCTCGTCGGCGGCCGCAACTACGCCGACAGCCAGTACAACCGCGCCGTCAAGTCGCGCCGCCAGCCGGGCTCGGCGTTCAAGCCGTTCGTGTTCCTGGCCGCGCTCGAGAGCGGCCTGACGCCGGACAGCGTCGCCTACGACCTGCCGCTCTCCATCGAGGGCTGGACGCCGCGCAACACCACCGGCCGCTACCAGGGCGCCATGCCGCTCAGGAAGGCGCTGGCCGAATCCGTCAACACCGTCGCCGCGCGGCTGCAGTTCGACCTCGGTGCGCGCCGCGTCGCCGAGGTGGCGCGGCGGCTCGGCATCAAGTCGGAGCTGCGCGAGGATCCCTCCCTCGCGCTCGGCACCTCCGAGGTGTCGCTCGTCGAGCTCGTCGGCAGCTACGGCGTGCTCGCCAACGGCGGCAGCTCGATCGTGCCCCACGCCATCCGCCGCGTCCGCATGAGCTCGGGCCGCGTGCTCTACGCGCGCGGCGCCACCCGCACCGACCAGATCGTGGCGCCCGCGCACGTCGCGGCGATGAACGACATGCTCAACGCGTCGCTGACCCAGGGCACCGGCCGCCGCGCCGCCCTGGCGCGCCACCCGGCCGCCGGCAAGACTGGCACCACGACCGACTTCCGCGACGCGGTGTTCGTCGGCTACACGGCCCACTTCACCGCCGGCGTCTGGACCGGCAACGACAACGGCAAGCCGATGTACAAGGTCATGGGCGGCGGTCTGCCGGCCGAGATCTGGCGCGAGATCATGGTCGCGGCCCACGCAGGAAGGGCGCCGCTCGCGCTGCCCGGCACGACCACCCGGTCGCTGACCGTGCCGCAGTCCGACGGCGGCGCGGTGGCGCGTGGCGCCGACGACGAGCCCGAGATCCTGCCCTGGCAGCGGCCGCCCCATCCCGCTCCCCTCGCCGCGGCTCCGGTCGTGGACAGCCGCCCGGCCGAGCCCGTAGCCGCGCCGTCCGCCGGCACGCGGCCGTCCCTGGCGCGGTCGCCGGTTGCGGCCCCACCGCCGTCCAGGGGGACACGACACCCGTCGCTGCGCATCGACGATGACTTCATCGCGCGCGCGACCCGCGACCTGCCGGCCGGAGCGAGCTCCGACGGCGCGTCGCCGCCCAGCGTCGCGGGAATGCCGGGCGGCTTCGACGTCGAGGCGATCCGGCGCAATCTCCGGGCGGCGCCGGAGGGCGGCGCCCGGTCGCCGCCGGGGTCGCCGCCGGGGTCGCCGTCGCCGTCGGGCATGATGACCCTCGGCGCGCCGCCGCGCTGAGCGGTTCGGTCGGCGGCGCGGGGATCACGGTGCGGGAGAGGCTCGGTCGGCGGCCGTCAATGGGCGGACGGCGGCGTGCGGTGATCGAGCTGGTAGCGGTGCAGGTCCATGCCGTAGGCCCGGAGCCAGCGCCGCGCCTCGTCCATGCGCGGCATCGTCGTCTCTACCAGCTTCCAGAACCGCGGGCCGTGGTTCATCTCGGCGAGGTGCGCGACCTCGTGCGCGGCCACGTAGTCGAGGATCGTCGGCGGGGCGAGGATCAGCCGCCAGGAGAACGACAGCGCGCCGGTCGTCGAGCACGAGCCCCAGCGGCTCGACTGGTCGCGCACGGTGATGCGCTTCGGCGCCAGCCCCAGATTGCGGGCGTGCCGGCCGACGCGGAC
>JAKAML010000363.1 GCA_021812845.1 Pseudomonadota bacterium | reverse complement strand
GGCCGGCTTCGCGAGCACCGGGTTGCCGGCCGCCAGCGCCGAGGCGATCTGGCCGACGAAGATCGCCAGCGGGAAGTTCCACGGGCTGATGCAGGCGACGGGGCCCCTCGCGCGATAGCTGAGCGTATTCGCCTCGCCGGTCGGACCGCCGAGAGCGAGCGGCCGTGCCAGGATCCGCCGCGCCTCGCCGGCCGCGTAGCGCAGGTGATCGACCGCCTCGCGCAGCTCCGCCTGTGCCGGCTCGAGCGTCTTGCCCGCCTCGCGCACCAGTACCGCCATGAACCGCGCCCGGTCGCGCTCCATGAGGTCCGCCGCATGGTCGAGGATCACGGCGCGGCGCTCGGGGTCGGTGCGGTCCCAGCCGTGGGCCGCCCCGGCCGCGATCCCGAGCGCCCGCTCGACGTCGCCCGGCGTCGCCGGCGACACGCTGCCGATGCGGACGCGGCGGTCGTGCGGGCACAGGAGATGCTCGAAGGCCCGGCCCTCGCTCGTCACCGCGCCGCCGACGATCGGCCCGACCGCGAAGCTGTCGCGGATCTCCGCCGCCATCTCGACCACGAGGCCCGCCCTCACCGCCGGCTCCGACAGCGCGAGCCCGCCGGCCGCCCGGCGCTGCGGCAGGAAGATCTCGCGCGGCCGCGGCAGCGGCGCGACCCTCGCCGCCCGCGGCGACGTCACGTCCGTCCGCTCCCGCTCGGCCGTCTCGACCGGATCGCGGATGATCGTCGTGACCGGCGTCGTGTCGTCGGCGAGACGGTTGACGAACGAGGTGTTGGCGCCGTTCTCCAGCAGCCGCCGCACGAGATAGGGCAGGAGATCCTCGTGCCCGCCGACCGGCGCATAGATCCGGCACGGCCGGTCGAGCTTGCCCGCGCCGACGACCTCCTCGTAGAGCGCCTCGCCCATGCCGTGCAGCCGCTGGAACTCGAACGGCGCGTGCCCGGCCGAGACCAGCCCCGCCGCCAGGGTATGGGCGTTGTGGGTCGCGAACTGCGGATAGAACGCCTGCGCCTCCGACAGCATCAGCCGCATCGCCGCGAGGTACGACACGTCGGTGTGGAGCTTCCGCGTATAGACCGGATAATCGGCGAGCCCCCGCTCCTGCGCCGCCTTGATCTCGGTGTCCCAGTAGGCGCCCTTGACGAGCCTGACCGGGATCCGCCGCCTGCCCTTCGCCGCCAGCCGGCGCAGCCAGCGCAGCACCGGGATCGCCCGCTTGCCGTAGGCCTGCACCGCGATGCCGAGCCCCGACCAGCCGTCGAGCGCGGGATCGGCGTAGACGCGTTCGAACACGGCGAGCGTCGGCTCGAGCCGGTCCTGCTCCTCGGCGTCGATGGTGACCGCGATCCCCTGCGCCCGCGCCGTCCGCATCAGCGTGACGATCCGCGGCACCATGAGCGCGTCGAGCCGCGCCTCCTTGCCCGGCTCGAAGCGCGCGTCGAGGGCGGACAGCTTGATCGACATCCCCGGACGGACGAACAGCGCGTCGGCGTGCTGCGAGACGGGCGCTCCCGCCGCCGACCCGATCGCCTCCAGCGCCGCGAGATAGCGGTCGAAGTAGCGCTCAGCGTCGGCGTCCGTGCGCGCCGACTCGCCGAGCATGTCGTAGGAGAAGCGGTAGCCCTTCGCCTCGTAGCCCTTCGCGCGCTGGATCGCCGCGCCGATGTCGCGCCCGAGCACGAACTGGTCGCCGAGCACCCTCACCGCCTGCCGCACCGCCTGCCGGATCACGGGCTCGCCCGAGCGCGCGACGAGCCGCTTCATGACGCCCCACGGCCCGGCGTCCTTCGCCTCCTTGAGCCTGACGATGCTGCCGGTCAGCATCAGGCCCCACGTCGAGGCGTTGACGAACGTGCTGTCGGAATGCCCGCGGTGGCGCTCCCAGTGCCCGGCCGCGAGCTTCTCGGTGATGAGCTGGTCGGCGGTGTCGGCATCGGGAATGCGCAGCAGCGATTCGGCGATGCACATCAGGATCACGCCCTCCTCGCTGGAGAGCCCGTACTCGCGCATGAAGGCGTCGATGCCCGAGAGCGTCTGCCGGTTGGCGCGCGCGGTCAGGACCAGCCGGCGCGCGATCTCGGCCGTGCGCCGCCGCTCGTCCTCGGTGAACACGGCCCGCTCGATCAGCCCGCCGACCAGCCGAGTCTCGTCGATGAGGTGGTAGGCCGCGATCTCCTCACGCCCGCGCGCCGCCCCGCCGCTCGATCCCCCGCCGCCCGATCCTTGGCCGGATTGAGAACCCGATCCTGGTCCCGCCTCCCCGCCCGGCATTCCGCCGCCCGATGTCACGCCGCTCGACGTCACGCTCCCCGATACCCCGCCCTTCGCGCGCACTCCGGCCACGGCCCACGCCCGCGCCGCGTCGGCCGACTTCGCCTTGTTTGTCGCCACCATGCTGTCTCCGGACCTCAGTCCCCTAGTGTCGTGCCTCGCAATTGCCGACCAGGAATCGCGGCGGGTTCTTGGTCGGCAATTGCGCGACAAGCACCACACTAAGCCCATGAAATCGCTAGTGTAGCGCATCGGACGTTTGGTCCCCGCTCGCGGTGGGTCTCGTCACCAAACGTCAGATGCGAAAGCTACACTAGAATCATAGCGTTGCTAGTGTTCCTTTTGGTTCCGACATTTGCACTGGAGCTTGCTGCAACGGGAAGCAAATGTCGGAACCGGAACGGTAGTGTCCCTTTTGAACCGCAAATACCGAAAGAGGCCGCTGCAAATAGGTCGGTATTTGCGGTTCGGGAAACTAGTGGCCTGTCGCGCCTCGATCGGAACGCAAC
>JAKAML010000362.1 GCA_021812845.1 Pseudomonadota bacterium | reverse complement strand
GCGCATCGCGTCGGCCGTGACGCGGTTCGCGCCGAGACGGACCCGCTCCGCCGTCATCTCGTCCTCGAGCGCCGTGGCTACCGCCTGCGCCCGGCTCGCCGCCTCGATCCCTGCCGCGAGGGTCGCCCGGCGCCCGGCCGCCTCGTGCGCCTCGATCATCGCGGCGAGTCGCTGCTGCTCGGCCTCGACCGCCGCCAGCGCCTGCCCGGCTTCGCGCACGCGCGCGACCGCTTCGCGATGCGTCCGTTCGGCCTCGGCCACGTCCGCGGCGGCGGCGGCGATTGTCCTGTCGAGCTCGGCCAGTTCCGCGAGCCGGCGGTCGAAATCGGCGAGCGCGCGCGCTGCATCCCGTTCCGACGTCACCGCCTCGGCTTCCGCCCGGTCGGCGACGATGCGCCGCTCCCGCGCCGTCCGCGCCGCCTCGTATCCCTGACGCGCGGTCTCGGCCGCGGCCTTCGCGGTCGCCAGCGCCTCGCCGTCGAGACCCTGGTCACGGACGGCGATCAACTGCTCGAGCCGTGCCACGCGCTCGGCGGTCGACCGCGCCGCGGTCTCCGCCTGCTCGAGCTCGGCTCTGAGCCGCTCGCGCTCCTTGTGCGCCAGGTCGAACGGGCTCCCCGTCTTCGGCTGGCCCTGGCGGCCGCCGGCGAGCGGCGCGAGCAGCGCTGCGACCCGCGCCCGCACGAGCCGCGCCTCGTCGCCCGCGGTCACGGCCGCGATCTCACCTTCGACCGCCGTCATCAGCGCATTGCGCTCGCCGCGGTCCTTCGGCTTTCCGCCCTCCTGATCGGGATCCGACGGCTCGAGCGAGCGCCGCTGGCCGACCCACAACAGGCCGAGCCGGCCGAACCCGCCGTCGGCACCGCCGATCAGCGCCGCGAGCCGCTCCTCGGCCTCGAGCCCGCGCGCCAGCGTCGTGCCGGCCGCGAGGTCGGCGAGCTCCGCCCCCCTGCCGCGTCCGAACTGCTTCGTGATCCGGTAGCGCCCGCCGCCGGCCTCGAGATCGGCCTCGATGAGCGGCTCGCCGCCGCCGTAGGGGCGCAGCCGGTCGACCGCGGCGCCGGTCGCCGTGTGCCGGACCTGGAAGACGGCCTCGATCGCCTTGAACAACGTCGATTTGCCGGCTTCGTTGTCGTCGGCCAGGATGTCGAGACCGCCCGACAGGCCCTCGATCGCCGCCGGCGCGACGAACCGCCCGACGTTCCTCACCCGCAGCGCGCGAAGCTTCATCGGCCGCCCTCGCGCACTTCGGCGAGCACGGCGAGGAGCCGCCGCAGCGCCGCCGCCGCATCGGCCGCCACCGCCGCGTCGCCGCCCGCCGCCATGGCGGCCAGCCGTTCGGCCGCCATGCGCAATTCGCCCGCCGCGCCGAATACCGCCGGGTCCGCGGCGTCGCCCGCGATGCCGACCGCCGCCGCGTCGACGTCGAGATACGCCGTCTCCGACTCGAGCGCGTCGCTCCAGGTCTCGATCCGGTAGAGTTCGGCCGCCGGCAGCCGGCCGCTCAGCGTGAGCCGCAGCAGGCACCGGTCGAGTGCGGTGCCGCAGTCGCGGATGCGCCGCTCCAGTCGGTCGAGGTCTGCTGCTTCCGTCAGCGTCTCCTGGATCGCGATCCAGGCGAACTGGCCGGTCGCGATCCGCTCGACCACGGGCTCGGCCCCGGCGCCGCCGATCGTCACCGCCAGCACCTCGCCCGCCTCGTTGTCGCGGAAGCGGTCGGGCTCGGGCGTACCCGAGTACCAGGTGCGCGCGTTGATCCGCGTCGTACCGTGCCAGTCGCCGAGCGCGAGATAGTCGAGCCCCGCCCGCTTCGCCCGCGCCGCGTCGATAAGCCCCTCGCCGCCCTCGTCCTCCGAGCCGAAGCCCTGCACGGAGCCGTGCGCGAGGCCGATCCGCAACGCGCCCGCCGGCGTCGCCGCGCCGTCGATCCACGCCGTCGGATCCCGCGACGGCGCCCGCGTCATGAGCGGCGCCGGCAGGATCACGACGCCCGGCGTCAGGTTATGGGGCTCGGGCACGACGAGCGGCGTCACGTTGCCCGGCAGCCCGCGAGCCGCGAGCCTCGTCCAGACGCTCCCCGGACGCGCCGCGTCGTGGTTGCCGGGGATCAGCACGAAGCCGACATCGGGATGCTTGGCCATGCGCGCGAGCGGCTGGCGCTCGACCTTCGCTGCCGCGTACTCGCTGTCCCACACGTCGCCCGCCACCAGCACATGACGGATGCCGCGCCTCTGCGCCGCCTCCGCCAGCCGGTCGATGGCGTCGAGCCGCGCGCTCTCGAGCCGCCCGGCGATGCGCTCGGGGAAATTCCTGAACGGCTTGCCGATCTGCCAGTCGGCGGTGTGGAGAAAAGTGAAGCTCATGGCGACGAGGTTATGTTCTTTGTTTGTTCGTTTTTCAAGCGGGCGTTCTCGCCGCTGTCGCCGCCCTGTGGACAAGCTGTGGACAACCCGCCTCAGCCCCGCCGTTCGCCGGCGCCGAGCCGCCGCTCGAGCCAGCCCGAGTAGCGGCTCATGCCGAAGCAGAAGATCCAGAACACCAGCCCGGCGAAGACGTAGCCGGTGGCCGAGGTCTGCGGCGAGAACCACTTGGCGTCGGCCTGCACCGACTGCTGCACGATGCCGAGCAGGTCGAAGAGGCCGATGACGAGCACGAGGCTCGTGTCCTTGAAGAGCGCGATGAACGAGTTGACGATGCCGGGGATGACGAGCTTGAGCGCCTGCGGCAGCACCACGAGCCCCATCTTCTGCCAGTAGCCGAGCCCGAGCGCGTCTGAGGCCT
>JAKAML010000361.1 GCA_021812845.1 Pseudomonadota bacterium | reverse complement strand
CGCGCCAGGTGGCGATGTCGATCCCGCGCGGACCCGAGTATCGGCTCGGCGCGCTCGACAAGGTCAGGGTCAAGGTGTTCGCCTGGCGCGCCGCGCGCGACGAGGTGTTCGAGTGGGGCGCGCTCAATGGCGAGTATACGATCGGCGCCTCGGGCACCGTCTCGATGCCGCTGATCGGCGAGGTTGCCGCGTCCGGCGTGACGACGGCCGAGCTCGCGGTCGAGATCGCCGAACGGCTCAAGGGCCGCATCGGGCTCGTCGAGCGGCCCGATGCCGCGGTCGAGGTGGTCCAGTTCCGGCCGTTCTACGTGACCGGCGACGTCGAAAAGCCTGGCGAGTTCCCCTATCGGCCGGGCATGATCGTGCTGCAGGCCCTGAGCATCGCCGGCGGACAGATCCGTCAGGCCGATCTCGGCGCCATGCGGCTCGAGCGCGAGGTCATCGCCAAGTCGGGCGAGATCGACCAGCTCGCGTCCGAGCGAACGGCCGCGCTCGCCCGCAAGGCTCGCCTCGAGGCGGAGCTGAAGGGCCTGCCGCAGATCGCCTTCCCGGCCGATCTCGTGCGCGCCGACGCCGGGGCCTTCGCCCAGACCGCCATGGCGCAGGAGCGGGCGATCTTCACCACGCGGCGCGACGCCTTCGACACGCAGCAGAAGGCGCTCGAGGAGCTTCGCCGCTACCTGAAATCCGAGATCGCCTCGATCGAGCGCCAGATCGCGTCGCACAACGAGGAGGTGTCGATCGCGCGCGAGGAGTACGACGGCATCAAGGCGCTGGTGGCAAAGAAGCTCGTCGTCGAGACGCGGCGGCTCGGCCTGAAGCGCGGGCTGGCGCAGGTGGAGGGCAACAGCCTGCGCCTCGACAGCAACCTGATGCGGGTCAAACAGGATCTGAGCCGGGCCGACATCGCGCTCATCGAGCTCGCCAACACGCGCGGCAAGGAGATCGCCACCGATCTCGCCTCGGCCGAGGCGCTGCTCGAGCAGATCGATCGCAAGATCGAGACGGCGGAGCGGCTGCTCGACGAGACCGAGACGCTGGCGCCGCGGCTCGTGGCGGCGCGCCGCGGCGGCGGGCGGATCCAGCCCGTCTACACCATCATCCGCCAGGCGAACGGCATCGTCACCGAGATCGCGGCGTCCGAGAGGATGCTCGTCCTGCCCGGCGACACGATCAAGATCGAGCTCAGGACCCCGTCCGACGCGCTGACGGCGGATCGCAAGCCGCTGCTGCCGGACGCGTCCGGCGACACGCCGAAGCCCGTGACCCAGGGCAGCGCCGACGGGCTCATGCGCAAGAGCGAGGCGATGCCGCGCCGGCAGTATTGAGGCTCGCCGGGACGGGATCGCATCGGAGCGCGCGCGGCGGACATCCTCCCGCCGCGCGCGTTGTCGTTTCGGGCTCGTGAGGTTCGGGCTGGGCGGCCCCCGGCTCAGGTGGAGATGGGCTCCGCCGCCTGCCGAGCGGCTGCGGCGCCGGGAAGCCCGCAACGAGCGTCAGACGATGCTCGGGACGCAGGAGCGGACGAGCCGCGTGCGACCGGTGCGGGCGACGGCCCGCGCCGATGCGGCGAGTCGGGTCGCGCCGCCGGCGGCGAGGTCGGCATAGTGTGCTACGACGGCCGCCGCCGGATCGCCGCCGTGCCGCGCCTGCGGCGCGCCGCTGTCGAGCAGCGTCGCGAGCGGTCCGGCGATCGCCGGCGGCAGCAGCGCGTCGCGACCGGCGGCGAGATGGCCGAGCCAACAGCAGACGCTCAAGGTCTCGTGCAGCAGGGCGAGCCGGGGGTCGGCATAGGCGGGGTGGATGCGGGCGTGCACGGCGCCGATCGCCGCATCCTCGGGCGCGAGGGACGGGAACTCGTCGGGCATCGGCGGGGCGACACAGGATGCAGCCGACCACTGCCCTTTCAGCGCCGCGGCGTGGAGCCGGTCGAGGATCTGCTGGACGCGGTTCGGAGCGCGTGCCGGCCGTGGTGCGCGATCGGGTCTGGCAGTGGCCTCCCGCCATTCATCCGCCGCCCGCAGGAAGCGGCTCGCGGGGCCGTCCGCCGCCAGTGGTCCGACCCGCGCCATGGCCGCGGGGTGGAGCAGCGAGGGCAGCAGAAGGACCAGTTCATCGTCCGCCACCTCGTCCCAGCGGCAGGGGCGGAGGTGCGCTGTGAGCGACTGCTCGACAAGGCCGTCGCCCCAGGGTGCGATGCGGGCGGCGCGGCGGCGGCCCATACGGCCAAGGAACCAGAATGCGCGTGCCGCCGCTCCGGTCCCCGGTCCGCCGCTCGCCGGGAGGTGTCGTGCCGTGCCGAACATCGGCCCCTCGCTCAAGGCCCCGCGCCCGACCCAGGCGGGAGCATCGCACCGGACGCATCGGGGGTGCGCCAAGTCTAGGCGGTCGCGCGGCGCGACAGAACGCCATCCATCGAGGTAGGCGCGCGACCGGCCGGGCTCGGCCGATCGGCGTATGATCTCAGTCCGCGTCGCGCCGGAACAGCGGCCAGCGCAGATCCCGCGGCAGCACGTCCTTGACGGGCAGCGGCCAGACGATGCCGAACGCGGGGTCGTCGTAGCGGATGCCGCCGACGGCGTCGGGGGCGTGGAACTCGGAGTTCATGTAACCGACCTCGACGTCGTTGGTCAGCGTCTGCAAGCCGAACGCGATACCTTCGGGAATGTAGAGCTGCTGACGCCGGCCGGCGCTGAGCTCGAGCCCCTGCCATTCGCCGTAGGTCCGCTGATCCGGGCGGAGGTCGGCGAGGACGACGCGGATGCGGCCGGAGAGGCACTGCACG
>JAKAML010000360.1 GCA_021812845.1 Pseudomonadota bacterium | reverse complement strand
CCATCGACATGAGGAAGTCGATCGACGGCCTCATGGCCATCGTCCACGAGGAACTGCGCGAGGACGCCTACTCGGGGCACCTCTTCGTGTTCGTGTCGAGGCGGTGCGACCGGGTGAAGATCCTGGCCTGGGACAAGGGCGGGTTCGTCCTGTTCTACAAGCGGCTGGAGGAGGGGCGGTTCAAGCTGCCCCACATGACGCCGGAGGCGCCGGCCATGTCCGGGCGCTCGGCCGCCCTGGAGGCGCCGGCCAAGTCCGGGTGAGCGCCCGCGTGACGAGCCTTCTGGGCGACCGGCCCGGTGCCGCCATGGCGCGCGGCCGACATCGCGTCCGCCCCGATCCCGGCCCCGGCGATCCGCTCGCGCCGCCACATCCTCCAGGCGCCGGCCGCCAGCAGCGAAGCGAGGAGCGTGGCGACGGCCCAGGAGGTCATCGTCGGCCCGCGCATCAGCGACGAGCCCTCGATCTGCAATTCCGGCCGCACCAGGGTGACCCAGGTCCGCGACGGGTCGGCGCCGGTCAGGACGATCGGGATCGGCGCCGCCTCCGGTAGCTGTTCGGCGCCGGCGACGCCGGCCTCGGCCTGTGGCGGCAGCGGCGGTCCCGACCCGGTGAGCGCATCGCCGCCGGCGGCAGGCGCGCGTCCGACGGCATCGAACCGCGAACCGCTCGCCGCGGGCTCGAGGCGCCGCGGCTCGCCGCGGTCGACGGCCTTGGCGACGACGAGGGTCGAGGCGGGGGCGGGCGCCACGGCATCGCCTCCGATCAGCAGCCGGGCGCCGATCTCTCCGACCGGCGCGAACCCCGGCGGCAGGGCGACTTGGGTCATGGCGCGGTCACGCTGCCAGGGCAGGCATTCGGCCAGCGGCAGGCCGAGACGGCTGCCCGAGGCGCCCTCGGCGTAGGCCCGCAGGCCGGCACGCCTCGTGCCCTCCGCGCACCGCGACACGTCGCCCGTGCGGCGCTCGACGGCAAGATGGATGCGCCCGCCCTCGAGCCACATCTCGCGCGAGGCCGAGCGCCGGGCGGCGGCGACCACGCGCATCCACGGCACGCGCCGGCCGCCGCAGGAGATGGCGAAACGGTGCGCCATGAGCGTCCGGCAGTCGCTGGAGCCGGGCGAGGCGCAGGCCGTGACCTGCCGCTCCTCGCGCTCGCCGACCACGGGGTAGTTGCGGATCTCCGACGGACGCAGGACGACGCGCGCGCCGTCGAGTGCGCACTCGTAGGGCATGGCGACGCTTTCGGGCATGGCAGCGCGCGCCGGCGCCGCGGCCGCCACGCCCAGTGCCGAATACAGGATGAAGGATTGCACTATGCCGCGACGCACCGATCGTCCCCCAGCTCGAGCAGCGTCTCCCGACCTACCCATTCCGACACAACCACGGCGCCACTGTGGCGGCTGCCGCGATCCGGATCAACCTCGAGAACGCCCGTCGACGCCTTTTAATCCTTGTGAGCACTGTCTTTTTCGGTGTCGCGGGCTCAGCGGTGCCGCGGGCTCAGCTCTCGCTGCGCAGGAGACCCGTGAAGCCGGTCACGGCGAGCGACGTCAGGACGAGGCCGAGCAGCATCTCGACGACCACCAGCACGTAGAGCACGCCGCCGAGAGTGATCGAGAGCGTGTGGTCCTTGGCGATCGCACCCGGCGGCGGGTCGCGCGGGGCGCCGGCCCACCCCGCGAGGTCGGGGACCGGCAGCTCGGCGAACGGCCCGAAGCTGAGATTGGGCCGCCAGTGGTCCTCGTAGCCGAAGCTCACGAACGGCACGAACACGTCGAACGAATAGGCCAGCGCATGGAACTCGGGATAGCCGCGCTGGAACGTCTCCTGGGTGTAGGCGTCGCGGTTGGAGACGACGAACACGCTCTCGTCGAGGCAGCCCTCGTGCTGGCAGAGCCGCGCGGCGGCCGCGAACACGAGGGCGAAGAGAACCACGAAGGCGGCCATCCACGTCACGGTCCGCCACGGGTTGTAGCCGTAGAGGGCGAAGAGATCGAGGATGCGCCCCTGCCAGCGCTGGCCGCGTGTCGCCGAGTGGCTCCTGGTCTCGCGCCGGCGGCGGGCGATGGCGACGGCGCGGGCGTCGTCGTGATAGCCCTGGGCGGCGAGCCGCTCGCCGAGTTGCACCCAGGCCTGCGGCTTGAAGTGCTCGGACACGTCGCACGCCTCCTGGCCCTCGAGCCAGGCGATGCGGCGCGTCCCGACGCGGTCGTCGGCGTGGGCGTGGCGGCCGCGCATCCCCGCCGCACCCGACGGATTGGCGAGGTGCTCGTAGGTGAAGCCGTCGAGCACGAGATGGTCGATATCGCGGCCGTCCTTGCTCCTCGCCCGGGCGCGGGCCGGCGGCGGCCAGCTCGCCGCGAAGTCCTCGAAGGCGCCGACGTGGGCCCGCGTCAGATCGACGATGCCGCGCGGCCGCTCGTCGGCCTTCTCCGGCAATTCGAGGCGGTCGATCTCCGCGTCGACGAGCGACAGCGCGCGCTCGTCGAGCATCGGGTGATGACCCTCGCGGGCGCGGCGGGAGGCTTCCGCCTGCGGCGTCACCTCGGTCAGCGCGACGCTCCGCAGTCGGCTCTCCTTGAGGTCGAGCAGGCCACGGATGCGGACCTGGTCGAGCACGACGGCGCCGGTCGCCGAGAAGCCGCCGTTGAGCTCGACGTCGCGGCCGAACGTCGAGGCGCTCGCGAACAGCGACGCGCCGCGGTCGACCTTCAGCGTTGCGCCGCGGAGGCGGAACTGGTTGCCGATCTCGGCCGCCGGGAAGCGCACGAGGCCGAACACGAAGATCGGA
>JAKAML010000359.1 GCA_021812845.1 Pseudomonadota bacterium | reverse complement strand
TCTGAGATTGTTGATCGCCCGCGTGCCGGGCCGGATCCAGTCCGGCCGCGAGACCTTGGCCCAGTCGACGGGGAAGTCCCACAGCGGCATCTGCAGCAACCCGCCGCCCGCGTGCCTCCACGAGCCGACGAGCGCGGGCAGCGCGCACACCGCCCGGATCGCCTGCCCGCCGCCCTGCGAGCGCTCGAGCGCCACCCCGAAGCGGATCACCGACGGCTGCGCGGTCGCGAACTCGCGCGCGAATTTCGAAATGTCGGCGGCCTTCACGCCGGTGATGCTCTCGACGTAGGCCGGCGTGAAGTCGGCGGCCCGCGCCGCAAGCTCGTCGTAGCCCTTGGTGTGGGCCGCGACCCATTCCCGGTCGACGAGCCCCTGCGCGACGATCTCGTGGATGAAGCCCATGGCGAGCGCGCCGTCGGTGCCGGGCTTCGGACAGATGTGCCAGTCGCCGGCCTTGGCCGTGCGCGATCGGTAGGCGTCGATCACGACCACCTTGGCGCCCTTCTTCTGCGCCTCGAGCACGAACGGCCAGTGGTGCAGGTTGGTCGAGATCGAGTTCGACGCCCAGATCACGATGTACTTCGCGTGCACGAAGCTCTCCGGGTCGACGCCGCCGGTCGGGCCGACCGTCAGCAGCCAGGCCGTCGAGGAGCCCGACGCGCAGAACGTCTTCTCGTTGACCGTCGACCCGAGGCGGTTGAAGAACGGGTCGCCCGAGTTGATGCCCTGCACGAGGCCCATGTTGCCGAGATAGCTGTAGGGCATGATCGCCTGGCTGCCGTCGCGGGCGATGATCTCGCGCCAGCGCTTGCCGATCTCGGCGATCGCCGCGTCCCAGGGATGCGCTCGAACTGCTTGGAGCCCTTCGGCCCCGTGCGCCGCATCGGGTAGAGCAGCCGGTCGGGATTGGCGTGGTGGTCGTGGAAGTCCTTGAGCTTCACACAGAGCCCGCCGCGCGTCATCGGATGGTCCTTGTTGCCGCGCACGTCATGGAGCTTGCCGCCCTTGGTCTCGTAGATCATGGCGCAGGTGTCGGGGCAGTCGTGCGGGCAGGCGCCGAAGAAGGTCTCGGACTTGAGCTGCTCGTTCATCGTTCCTCCGGTGCGCCGCTCTCCGGCGGCTCTTTCTGGGGTCACGTCGGGCGTGGGAGACCGCGGCTGATCGACGTCAGCGGGGTGCGACAACCTGTCATCGAATGCCGTGCACGGCAACCTCGCGCGCACGCCACACACGGAGATGTCAGCGGCAGGCGTCGCGGTAGGTATGGACGCGCCCTTCGCGATCGGTCACGCGATAGACGCCGGCTTCGGCCTCGACGACGTGCGGCGGCTCGACCGGCACTTTTCCGAAGCCCCCGGGGATGTCGAGCACGTAGGTCGGCGTCGCACGGCCGCCGAGCCGGTGGCGCAATCCGGCCGCGATCTCCTGCCCGCGCGCCAGCGGCACGCGGAAATGGGCGGTGCCGGGCGCCAGGTCGCCGTGGTGGAGATAATACGGCCCGACCCTCGCCGCCGCGAGCGCGTGCATCAGGCTCGCGAGTGTATCGGCATCGTCGTTGACGCCCGCGAGCAGCACGCTCTGCGACAGGAGCCCGATGCCCGCGTCGGCGAGCCGCGCCAGCGCCGCCACGGCCTCCCCGGTCAGCTCGCGCGGGTGATTGACGTGGACCGCGGCGACGACGGACTTCGAGGTCGCGCGGAGCGCCGCCACGAGATCGGCCGTGACGCGCTGCGGCTTCGCCACCGGCATCCGCGTGTGCCAGCGGACGACCCCGACGTGCCGGATCGCCGCGATCTCCCGCGTCAACAGCGCCACGCGCCGCGGCGACAGCATCCACGGATCGCCGCCGGTCACGATCACCTCGCGCACCTCGGGCGTCCGGCGCACGTAGTCGAGCGCGGCGGTGACCTCGCCGTCGGTCAGGCTCGTGCCCGCCTCCGGCCCGACCATCTCGCGCCGGAAGCAGAAGCGGCAGTAGACCGGGCACACGCCGACGGCCTTCAGCAGCACGCGGTCGCGGTAGCGGTGGACGATGCCCTTGACCGGGCTCCGGCCGTGGTCGCCGATCGGATCGGCGATCTCGGCCGGATGCGTCGCGAGCTCGCGCGCGTCCGGCACGAACTGGCGCGCGATCGGGTCGTCGGGATCGTCGCGGTCGATCAGCGCCGCGATCTCCGCCGTGATCGCGACCGCGTAGCGCGCGCCGACGCCGGCGATCTCGTCCCGCGTCCCCGCCGCGACGAGCCCCGCGCGCGCGAGATCTGCCGCCGTGCGCAACGTGCGATGCGAGGGCGGCATGGCCTCAGTCGAGCCTGATGTCGGAGGGGGCCAGCCGGACCGCGAGCGCGGCCGCCGCCATCCGCGTCGGCGTCGCGTCGACGGCAACCGCGAGCCTCGTGGCGTCGCCCGCGGCCGCGGGGTCGCGATGCGTGGTCGTGACGAGCATCGGCTCGGGGAACAGCATGATGTCCGGAGCCGGCTCGTCCGTCGGCGAGAGCCCGCTCGCGCGCATCATCTGCAACACTTCGTCCGACCTCCACCGCCGCCGCCCGACGCCCTCGGGCAGGCTCTCGCCGATCTGCAGGATGGTCACGGGATTGATCATGTTCCGAGGCTAGGCCGTGACCGCGAAGTCCGCTTCATTCATCCGAGCGTTCGGCGGCGGACGTCGCGGTCTGAACGCCACTGGCAAGGCTGCTTTCCTGGAGTGATTCAGATCGGGAAGTCCGTCCCGGCCCGTCGAGACGGAATGAAACGGACCTCTCGATCATCACACGAGTGTTCCGGCGCAAACAT
>JAKAML010000358.1 GCA_021812845.1 Pseudomonadota bacterium | reverse complement strand
GCATCATGCGGCTGCGCGGCAAGCTCCGCGAGGTCTCGTTCGGCCCGAGCCGGATCAGGGCGCTGCCGAGCCTGCACCCCGCGTACCTGCTCAGGACGCCGGCCGCAAAGCGCCAGGCGTGGCAGGACATGCTGGCCGTCAAGGCGGCGCTGGCGCGGCGATAGGGCGGGGGCGCGACGTCCGCCGGCCCGCGGCGCGCCGACCCGACGCAAACTTTGATTTCGATGCAATTTTACCGAGAGACTTAAGCCGGATCCAACGCGATCACGGTAAGGTCCAAGGTAACGATACGCCGCGTCCGGATGGTTCGATCCGGCGGGCGACGAGAGGGCGAGGGTCGAGGCGATGGCGAAGGCAGGATTGGTCTATCTGCGGCCGGTTCCGGTCGTGTTCTTCCGGGTGCAGGGGCCTTACGCGACCTCCGTCAACGCGGCATGGACCCGAATGTTCCAGTGGCTCGACAAGCACGGGCTGCGCAACACCGCGGGTCGCGGCTACGGGCTCGCGCGCGACAACCCGCGCACGGTCGAGCCGGCCAGGTGCCGCTACGACGCTTGCGTCGAGATCCCGCCGGATCTCGATCCGGCGCTGCTCGACGAGCTCTCGATGCAGAAGCTGCCCGGCGGCGCCTATGCCCGCCAGCGGCACGTCGGTGATCTGACGCGCATCCGCGACGTCATCGTCGAGATGCGCGACACCTGGGCGCCCACCGCCGGCCTCGCCATCGATCCGCGGCGGCCGATCGTGACGATCTACCTTTCCGACCCGGCGGGCACGGACACGGAGAAGCTCAAGGCGGACGTCTGCCTGCCGATCGGTGCCGCCAGCGACAGCGGCCGCAGCGCGGCCTGACGGGCCGGCGTCGGGCATCGCGTCGGGCATCGCGTCGGGCTTTGCGTCGGCAGCGGAAGCCGATTAAGTTCCGGTGCCCATCGCACCTGGAGCCTCGGATGCCCCGTATCGACGAGAAGCGGCCGTTCCTCCCCGTCCGCATCGCCATCCTGACCATGTCCGACACGCGGACGCCGAAGGAGGACGTCTCGGGCAACACGCTGGTCGAGATGATCCGCGAGGCCGGGCACGAGTTGGCGGATCGCGGTGTGGTCAAGGACGACGTCGCGGCGATCCGGGCCAAAGTCGAGGGCTGGATCGCGGATCCGTCGGTCGACGTGGTCATCACCACCGGCGGCACGGGCTTCACCGGCCGCGATGTCACGCCGGAAGCGGTGCGGCCGCTGTTCGAGAAGGAGATCGAGGGCTTCTCGACGGTGTTCCACATGATCTCGTTCCAGAAGATCGAGACCTCCACGATCCAGTCGCGGGCCTGCGGCGGCGTGGCGCGCGGCACCTACATCTTCTGCCTGCCCGGCTCGCCCGGCGCGTGCAAGGACGCCTGGCACGGCATTCTCAAGTGGCAGCTCGACAACCGCCACCGGCCCTGCAACTTCGTCGAGATCATGCCGCGGCTCGAGGAGCACCGGAAGTAGGCCCGGTCACAGCTCCGCCTTGGCGCGCTCGATGGCGAGCAGGTGGCGCGAGGCGTTGGCGTTGTCGAAAACCGCGAGCGCGAGCTGGCTCACGAATACGAGCGCGAGACCGCCGGCCGACACGGACAATCCCCACACGACCCCTGCCGGCAGACCGAGCAGCGACGCCGCCGCCAGTCCGGGCGTGGCGCCGGCGAGGCCGGCGGCGCCGAGCGCGGCCGCGATGCCGACCGCGAGCCAGCCGACGAAGCTCACCGCCTGGGCCATGAACGTGCCGGCCCGGTAGCGGTCCCGGAACGCGAACTCCGGCTCCACGGGCAGCTCGACCGGCAGCGGCGCCTGCGGGCGCGTGACGACGAGGGGCAGGTTGCGGTCGTGACCGGAGGTGCCTGGGCCATG
Source organism: Pseudomonadota bacterium (assembly GCA_021812845.1). GTDB lineage: Bacteria > Pseudomonadota > Alphaproteobacteria > Rhizobiales > Hyphomicrobiaceae > JAKAML01. The sequence continues at coordinate 913 of JAKAML010000358.1, read as the reverse complement.
GGCCCGGTCCGGAGGCGGCGCCTGCGGCGGCCGGGGCATCACCGGCGGCGGCGCCGGGACGGGGCCCGTACCGACGCCGGGGTAGCGGTGGGCAGGCGTGGCCGCCTCGCCGCGACCGTGCCGGGTCAGCCGCAGGTAGCCGTCGCGCGCCTCGCGCACCTCGTCCGCACCGCCGTGATGATCGACGATATGCCGGTAGAACTGGATGGCGAAGTCGAGCTTGCCCTCGGCTTCGGCCCGGCGGGCCGCCTCCAGGATCTCGGCGGTCGAGAACTGCGGCGATGCCATGGCGCTCGCTACCCGGTGAGCCTTGCTCCGGCCGGACGGCGCGGCAGGATGCGTCGTCCGACACGGTCGGATGCGCGGTCGAGATCGCTCGCCTCGTCGACGTCCTCGAGCAACTCGAGCAGGGCGACGTCGAGCCCGGAGAGGTTGGCGCGGGTATCGGCGAGCGCGTTCTCGCTCGACCAGCGCACGCCGAGGAAGGCCCGCGGCACCCGCGGCCGGCGCTTCAAGCCGACCAGCCAGTAGCCGCCGTCCGGCGCGGGGCCGAACACGGCGTCGGCGGCGCCGAGGCGGTCGAGCGCCCGCGCGACGTGATCGGGCCGGATGTCGGGGATGTCGGTGCCGACGATCACCACCGGACCCGGCGGCAGGCCGTCCATCACCCGACCGAGCCGGCGGCCAAGATCGCCCGTTCCCTGCCCGACCCGCTCGATGGTCGACGGCCAGGCGCGGCTCGCGAGCGCGGCGTCGGGCGCCACGGCCAGCACCGTCCGCCAGCGCCGGTCGGCTGCCAGCCGCGACACCACCGCCGCCGTCATGTGGCGATAGCAGGCGGCGGCCCGCGCCGCACCGACGCCGCGGCCGAGCCGCGTCTTGACGCGGACCGCCTGCGGCTCCTTGACGAACA
>JAKAML010000012.1 GCA_021812845.1 Pseudomonadota bacterium | reverse complement strand
GGGGCGGTGGCTCCAGGCGCGGGGCCGGCCGCCGCGCAGGCGGCGGGCCGAGCAACAGGGAAAGCGACGGACGGTGATGGCGGGACGTCGGGACAGGCAGCAGTCGAAGAGGTCGACCGATACCGGGGCGAGACGCGGCCTGACCACCGAGTTCGCGGTCGCGGTGCTCGCGGCCGTGCTCGGCTTCAGCGCGGTGTACGCGACCATCGGCCGCTCTGGCAAGCCGCAGGCCGAGGCCGTGCCGCCACCTGGGCCGAAAGCGGCGGCCGACGCAGCAGGTGCCGCACAGATCCCGACCGCGCCGTCGGTTTCCGCAGCCGCGGAGACCGCGAAGCTCAATACCGGACAGATGACGGCCTTCGTGTTCAAGAAGGCGCCCGAGCCGCTGCCCGAGATCACGTTCACCGACGGCGCCGGCAAGCCGATGACGCTCGCGGACTTCAGGGGCAGAACCGTGTTGCTCAACCTGTGGGCGACCTGGTGCCCGCCGTGCCGCAAGGAGATGCCGGATCTCGACCGGCTGCAGCAGGAGCTCGGCTCCGACCGCTTCCAGGTCCTGGCCCTGAGCGTCGATCGTCAGGGCGTCGAGACGGCCCGGAAGTTCCTCGACGGCATCAATGTCCGGCACCTGACCCTCTACATCGATCCGACCGCGCGGGCGGCGACGACGCTCAAGGCGGTCGGGATGCCGACGACGATCCTGATCGACGCCGAGGGTCGCGAGATCGGACGCCTCGTCGGACCGGCCGAGTGGCACTCCGCAGATGCCAAGCGGCTGATCGGGGCGAGCATGAAATGACGCGGCTGCCCGCTCGCACGGACGGCCACGTCACGGCATCACGCGGCGCGGAGCGCGCTACTTCTTCTTCTGGGTCAGGGCCGAAGCGGCGGCGGACTTGGCGTCCTTCGACGCGGTCTTGCTCCTGAGCACCTTGGCGGCGCTCGACGCGACCTTGGCGCTGGTCTTCTCGGTCGAGCCCTTCTGGGTCAGGGCCGAGGCGGCGACGGCCTTCTCCGCCTTCGACGCCGTCTTGCTCTTCATCACGCGGGCGGCGGCCGATGCCGCCGATTTGCCCGTGCTCTCGCTCTTGGCCATGGAAAACCGCTCCTCTCTGGTGGGTTGCGCATCTTGACGCACGAATCACAGAAACAGCGTAGGGCGGAGTGCCGCGCCGACAAGTCGCAGCGGCGGAGCTGGCCGTGGAGCATGGCCGAATTGTCGCGACGTGTGGCGGAGGGCGCATCGATGACCGTGGCCCACGGCGGCAAGCCGGGGCATGGGCCGCATTCCCGGCCGAGGTCTGGCCCTGGTGCAGGTGCGGACCCTGGACCGATACCTGGGCCGGCGTTGACAATACGAGGCGGTCGCCGCCATGTGGCGGCTTCTCATGCGAGACCGAGATACCGGGGGACCAGACGATGACCCATGCCGACCTCAAGACGACGATCGAAGCCGCCTGGGAGGCCCGCGACGGCGTCAAGGCCGACACCAGGGGCGCCGTCCGTGATGCGGTCGAGACGGCGCTCCACCTGCTCGACAAGGGCAAGGCGCGCGTCGCCGAAAAGGGCGCGGACGGCGGCTGGATCGTCAACCAGTGGCTCAAGAAGGCGGTGCTTCTGTCGTTTCGGCTCAACGACAACCGCGTGATGCGGTCGGACCGCGGCAGCGGCACGGCGCAGTCGGTCGGCTACGACAAGGTGCCGCTCAAGTTCGCCGGCTGGGGCACGGACGAGTTCAAGGCCGCGGGCTTCCGCGCGGTGCCGGGCGCCATCGTCCGCCATTCGGCCTACGTGGCGCCGGGGGCGATCCTGATGCCGTCGTTCGTGAACCTCGGCGCCTACGTCGATACCGGGACCATGGTCGACACCTGGGTGACGGTCGGGTCGTGCGCCCAGATCGGCAAGAACGTGCATCTCTCGGGCGGCGTCGGCATCGGCGGCGTGCTCGAGCCCATGCAGGCCGGGCCGACCATCATCGAGGACAACTGCTTCATCGGCGCCCGCTCGGAGGTCGTCGAAGGCGTGGTGGTCGGTGAGGGCTCGGTGCTGTCGATGGGCGTGTTCATCGGCTCGTCCACCACCATCGTCGATCGTGCCACCGGCGAGCGCTTCATGGGCCGCGTGCCGCCCTATTCGGTCGTCGTGTCGGGCTCGATGCCGGGCAAGCCCCTGCCCGACGGCACGCCGGGGCCGTCGCTGTATTGCGCGGTGATCGTCAAGCGCGTCGACGAGAAGACGCGGTCGAAGACCTCGATCAACGAGTTGCTGAGGGATTGACGGCGCGGGTGGCGCGCCTCTTGGCTGGCTCGTGAACAGATGCGATGACGGTGCGATGACGACGCCGAGAAATGCGCTGGCGCGAGCGCGTGTGGGATCCCGGTCGTGCCGGTGCCGCCGGTGCCATAGGGCTTCCTCGGCGCCGGGCCTCTCGGGCCGACGCCGACGGTCCCGCATCGTGGCGGTTCTCGCGCTTGCGCTCGGCAGCGCGCTGGTCTCACAGCCGGCGCGGGCCTTCTTCTGCTTCAGCTTTTCGTTCGGCAGTGGTCCGGGAGGACCGCCGTGGTCGCCGCCCTCGACGTGGGGTGCGCCCCGGAATGCAGGATGGGGCGGCCCGGTCGCTCCGGCTTGGGGCCCTCCCTGGGGCGCGCCTGCACGGCGGTTCTACGGCCCGCCGCCCGGCGTTCCGCCGTTCGTCGCGCCGCCGTTTCACGCGCCGTGGCGGGGCGGTCCGCCGCGCTACTGATGCAGCGAACCCCGATCGGCAGGCCGCGCGCACCGTTCCGGTGCGACGGCGGTCAGCAGTTGTTGTCGTACTTGCGGCAGGCCCACCGCTCGCCCTCGCGGTCGCAGAGGCGCGCCCAGCGGCGGCACTGCCGGTCGTGCTCCTCCGCGGCGTCGTAGTACTCCACCCTGCCGCGGCGGCCCTCGGCCTTGGCGGCCTCGTTCAGAATGATGCCGGTCGCGAGGGCGGCGCCGACGCCGATGGCGATGTTGCGGCCGGTGTTGTTCTTCTTCGCCTCCGCCTGGGTGGCGACGGCGAGCGCCGCGATGGCGGCGATGGCGGCGAGGGTCTTTCTCGACATTCTGGCCTCCTCGAATCCACGGTTCGTCAGGAGCGGAGTGTGATCCGCCCGTGCCCCCGGTTCAACCGAAATTCTCCGACGTCGTTGACGCGACCGGCCGAGCGGCTGCCGCGGCACCGAGGAATGGCAATTTCAGGGATATCCCGCGCGGCGCGGCCACGGCCGTCGATCGGGATGCGTTGCCAGCCCTCCCGGCCGCGGCTAAACGGTCGGTCATGGCCGAACCGTCCACACCCCGGCGCCGCGGCGCACCCGGCGCTCCGCCCCCCGTCCCGCCCGGCGATCCCGTCGCCCTCACCCGCGCGCTGATCCGCTGCGAAAGCGTGACGCCGGCCGAGGGCGGCGCGCTGACGCTGCTGCAGGCGGTGCTGGAGCCGCTCGGCTTCGTCTGTCACCGCATGACCATGTCCGAGCCCGGCACGCCCGACGTCGAGAACCTCTATGCGCGGCGCGGCACGACGGGCCCCAACCTTTGCTTCGCCGGCCATACCGACGTGGTGCCGGTCGGCGATGCTGCGGCCTGGACCATGCCGCCGTTCGGCGGCGAGGTGAAGGACGGCATGATGTACGGCCGCGGCGCGGTCGACATGAAGGGCGCGGTGGCTTGCTTCGTCGCTGCCGTGGCGAGGCGCATCGCCGGTGGTGGCGGTGATGCGGGATCTCTGTCACTGCTCGTCACCGGCGACGAGGAGGGCCCGTCGATCAACGGCACGATGAAGGTGCTCGACTGGCTCCGGGCGCGCGGCGAGACGCTCGACGCCTGCCTCGTCGGAGAACCGTCCAACCCGCGAGCGCTCGGCGACGAGATCAAGATCGGTCGGCGCGGCTCGCTCAACGGCGAGATCGTCGTGCACGGGCGGCAGGGCCATGCCGCCTATCCGCACCTCGCCGAGAACCCGGTGCCGAAGCTCGTCAGGATGCTCGACCGGCTGTCGACGCAGCGGCTCGACGGCGGCACTCGCGATTTCGAGCCGTCGAGCCTCGCGGTCACGGTGATCTCGGTGCCGAACACGGCGACCAACGTCATCCCGGCCGCGGCGCGGGCGCGATTCAACGTCCGTTACAACGATCTCTGGACGCGGCCGGCGATCGAGGACTGGATACGGCTCCAGTGCGAGGCGTCGGCGTCAGCGACCGGTGCCCGCTACGAGGTCGGGTTCTCCGGCACCGGCGACGTGTTCCTGACCCGGCCCGGTCCGCTGGTCGAGACGCTCGCCGCCGCCGTCGAGGCGGAGACCGGACGCCGGCCGGCGCTCACCACCGGCGGCGGCACCTCCGACGCGCGCTTCATCAAGGACCATTGCCCGGTGGTCGAGTTCGGCCTCGTCAACGCGACGATCCACCAGGTCGACGAGCGGGTCGCGCTCGCCGACCTCGAGGCATTGACGCGCGTCTACGAGCGGTTCGTCGACGGGTATTTCCATCGACGGTAACCTTGCTTGCGCGAAATCCGCGACAATCCGACTTAGTACAACGTTGTGGAACCATTGAAATAGTGGCCGCGATCCCGCATATCTCGACCATGCAGAGACCGTTCGTTCATCCCCCGATCGAGGACGTGAAGCTGGAGACGATCCTCTACGCCCTGTCGGACCCGGCGCGGATGGAGATCGTCCGCAAGCTGACGACGGAAGGCTGTCCGATGAACTGCTCGAGCGCAGCACCCGTGCATCTGCCGAAATCGACCCAGTCGCACCACTATCAGGTGCTGCGCGAGGCCGGGCTCATCCGCTCGGAGCGGCGCGGGACCGAGGTCGTCAACACGCTCCGCTGCACCGAGATCGGTGCGCGTTTCCCCGGGCTCATACCGGCCATCCTCAAGGCCGCCGGCTGCGAGCAGGCGTAGCGTCCGGCTTGCGAGAGACGGCCGGTCACGCCCGTGCCGATCTCGCCGCCGTTTCGAGATCGAGCGCGAGGTCGGACGCCGCCTCGAGGCCGACGGAGAGGCGGATCATGCCGTCGGTGATGCCGAGCTCGGCGCGGGCCTCGGGCTTGAGGCGCTGGTGGGTCGTGGTCGCGGGGTGCGTGACGAGGCTCTTCGCGTCACCGAGGTTGTTGGAGATCTTGGCGATCCGGAGCGCGTTGAGGAACCGGAACGCGGCCGTCTTGCCGCCCTCGATCTCGAACGTCACGATCTGGCCGCCGCCCGACATTTGCCTCCGCGCGAGGTCGTACTGCGGGTGGTCCGCGCGGCCGCAATAGATGACCCGCGTCACGCCCGGCAGAGTGGCGAGGTGATCGGCCACACGGGCCGCCGTCGCGCACTGCCGCTCGACGCGGATCGGCAGGGTCTCGAGCCCCTTCAGCATCACCCAGGCGTTGAACGGCGACAGCGCCGGTCCGGTCTGACGGTGGAAGTCGTGGAGGTGGGTCTTGACGAACTCCCTCGACGCCAGGACCGCGCCGCCGAGGCAGCGGCCCTGGCCGTCGATGTGCTTGGTCGCGGAGTAGACGACGACGTCGGCGCCGAGCGCCAGCGGCCTCTGCAGCATCGGGGTCGCGAACACGTTGTCGACGATGACGGTGGCGCCGTGGCGGTGCGCGATCTCCGACACCGCCGCGATGTCGACGAGCTCGAGCGTCGGGTTCGACGGCGTCTCGAAGAATACGGCCTTCGTGTTCGGACGGAACGCGGCCGTCCACTGCTCGAGGTCGCGTCCGTCGACCAGCGTGCAGGCGATGCCGAAGCGCGGGCAGAGATCCTCGACGATATAGCGGCAGGAGCCGAACAGCGCCCGCGCCGACACGATGTGTCGCCGGCCGACAGGCGCGACAGCACCGCGGCGGTGACGGCGGCCATGCCGGTCGCGAACGAGCGGCAGTCCTCGGCACCCTCCATCAGCCGCACCCGCTCCTCGAACATGGCGACGGTCGGGTTCGAGAAGCGGGAGTACTGGAAGCCGGGCGAGAGATTGAGGAAGCGCGCCTCGGCCTCCTCGGCGTTGGCGTAGACGAAGCCCTGGGTGAGAAACAGCGCCTCCGACGTCTCGGCGAACTGCGAGCGCAGCGTGCCGCCGTGCACGAGCTGGGTCTCGGGCGACCAGTTCGCGGGGTCGGAGAGCTTGTCGTGGTCGTCGGCCATGCTTTCCCCCGGCTCGGTGGACGAGACCACCCCAGAAACGAAAAACCCCGGCCCCGCCTGCTGCCCGCCTACGGCCGGGCACAGGGAGCCAGGGTTCGACCCGGTCCAGCGCACGGCCCTTTAGCGGATTGTTTCACGTGGTCGCAAGCCGGCCGGCCAAATCACCACGTCGTCATGGCGCGGGGGAATACGCCGCGAGGGGGTTGGCGTCAAGGGCCGGTTCGGTTAGAGCCTATTTTCGCGAGGGAGATCAACATGGCCAAGGCGGCGGCGAAGAAACCACGGAAAGCACCGCGGCGGGTCCATGGCGCGCGCGCCGCGTCGGGCATCGTGCCGGCGCAGGCGATCCGCGCGCTCGTCTCCTCGGGCCGGCTCCGTCTCGCCGAGCCGATGCTCGCCGGCCAGCTCCAGCCGGCGAGCCTCGATCTGAGGCTCGGGCCCGTCGCCTACCGGGTGCGCGCGAGCTTCCTTCCGGGTCCCGGAACGTCGATCGCCGCCAAGCTCGAAACGATCAAGCTGCACGCGATCGATCTCGTCGATGGCGCAGTGCTGGAGACCGGCTGCGTCTATATCGTCCCGCTGCTGGAAAGCCTCAAGCTGGTTCCGGGCCTCTCGGCGGCGGCGAACCCGAAGAGCTCGACCGGCCGCCTCGACGTCTTCACCCGCGTCATCGCCGACGGCGTCGCGGCCTTCGACCAGATCCCCGAGGGCTACCAGGGCCCGCTCTATGCCGAGATCTGCCCGCAGACGTTCCCGATCCTGGTGCGCAAGGGCTCGCGGCTCTCCCAGATCCGCTTCCGCCACGGCATGATGGAAGGCGGCGACCGGGCGCTGGTCGAACTGCAGAAGCGGGAGAAGCTCGTCTCCGCCGAGCACGCCGACATCCAGTCGGGCATCGCCCTGTCGGTCGATCTCAATGGCGGGCCGTCGGGCCTCGTCGGCTACCGCGCCAAGCGGCATACCGGCCTCGTCGACGTCGATGCGGTGGGGGCCTGCGCGATCGCGGACTACTGGGAGCCGATCCACGTCGGCACGGAGAAGCGGCTGATCCTCGATCCCGACCAGTTCTACATCCTGGCGTCGAAGGAGGCCGTGCACGTCCCGCCGACCCACGCCGCCGAGATGGTTCCGTTCAATCCGCTGGTCGGCGAGTTCCGCGTCCACTATGCCGGCTTCTTCGATCCGGGCTTCGGCCACGCGGCCGCCGGCGGCACCGGCTCGAAGGCGGTGCTCGAGGTGCGCTCGCACAAGGTGCCGTTCATCCTCGAGGACGGCCAGATCGTCGGCCGCCTCGTCTACGAGCCGATGATGGAGATCCCCGAGATGCTCTACGGCCGCGACATGGGCTCGAACTACCAGGCGCAGGGCCTCAAGCTGTCGAAGCACTTCAGGTAGAGTGCCTGCGCGCGTGCGGGCCGTCACCCGCCGGCGATGCGCTCCGACATCACCGCGATCGTCCGCTGGTAGACCTCGGCGCGGTTCCAGTCCTTGATGACGGCGTAGTTGGCCGTGCCGGGCCCCCACGGCTGGCCGGCCTGCCAGCCATGCGCCTTGAGGAACTTCCCCGTCGACCCGAGCATGTCGGGCACGCTCGACTTGAGATTGCGGCGGCCGTCGCCGTCGAAGTCGACGGCGTGCTTGATGTAGGACGACGGCAGGAACTGCATCGGGCCGATCTCGCCCGCCCAGCCGCCGACGAGCTCCGACGGGGCCATGTCGCCGCGGTCGACGATCTTGAGCGCGCTCGTCAACTCGTTCTCGAAGAACGCCGAGCGGCGGCAGTCGTAGGCGAGCGTCGCGATCGAGCGGACGATCGACTTGCCGCCGTGGCCGTCGGCGCCGAAATTGGTTTCGAGCCCCCAGATCGAGACGATCACCGCCGGCGGCACGCCGTACTGTTTCTCGATGCGGTCGAGCAGCGCCTTGTGGGCCGACATCCTCTGCCTGGCGCGCGAGATCAGCGACGACGACACGCGCCGCGCGTAGAACTGCTCGAAGGAGAGCTTGAACGACTTCTGCCCGCGGTCGAGGCGGATCACGCCCGGGTCGTAGGAGACGCCCTGAAGCCCGGCTGCGATCGCCTTCTCGGAGATGCCCGCGGCCTTGGCGCGGCCTTTGTAGGCGGCGATCCAGGCGTCGAAGCCGGCGGGGCCGTTGCCGCAGGGCGCGGCCGAGGCGGCGGTCCCGGCGGCCATGGCGCCCGCGGCGAGGGCGGCTCGGATCAGGAAGGTCGTGGTGCGGCTCATGGTCGTCCCTCGTCGTCGGTGTGCGCGGTCCGCGCCGAGAGAAGGGGGGATGCGGCCCGGCGTCAAGTCTCGGCACGCGCGCGCCGCCGGTCCGCGCGCCGTATTCTGCCCCGTCCCGCGCCTTGCAAGTCTGGCGTGGTCGTGCGACGTCTCGGGTCGCAGGGCTGTCCGGCCGAGGGGCCGCGCCAGCCGCGTCGCGCGTCCCCTGCCCCCGCCCGATGACACTGGACACGAAGAGCCATGTACGAAGCCCTCACCCGTGGCGTCCGCGTTCGCGTCGAGCCGCACTACATCGAGGATCAGTCGTCGCCGGAGGAGAGCTATTTCTTCTGGTCCTACACGGTCCAGATCTCGAACGAAGGCGACCGCCCCGTGCAGCTCCGCTCGCGCGTGTGGCGGATCACCAACGCGGTCGGGCAGACCGAGGAAGTGCGCGGACCGGGCGTCGTCGGCCAGACGCCGACCATCCCGCCTGGCGAGACGTTCACCTACACCTCGGGCTGTCCTCTCAAGACACCGTCGGGCATCATGGTCGGCAGCTACCAGATGGCGGGCGAGGCGGGCGAGCTGTTCGACGTCGCGATCCCCGCCTTCTCGCTCGACAGCCCGTTCGCGCTGCGCAGCATGAACTAGCCGATGACAGAGCCCACGGCCATCGAGCTTCTGGCGCGGCTGGTCGCATTCGACACCACGAGTCGCAACTCGAACCTCGGCATCGTCGCGTTCATCGAGGACTACCTTTCGGCGCACGGCGTCGCGAGCGAGCGCGTCACCACGCCGGACGGGCAGAAGGCCTCGCTTTTCGCCACGATCGGGCCCGCGGACGTCGCCGGCGTGGCGCTCTCCGGGCATACCGACGTGGTGCCGGTCGACGGCCAGCGCTGGGACACCGACCCGTTCGATCTCGCCCGCCGCGACGGCCGGCTCTATGGCCGCGGCACGACCGACATGAAGGGCTTTCTCGCCTGCGTGCTGGCGGCGGTGCCGGACTTCGCGCGGCGGCGGCTCGAGGTGCCGATCCACCTCGCCTTCTCCTACGACGAGGAGATCGGCTGCGTCGGCGTCAGGCCGATGCTCGGCGAGCTCGGCGCGCGCCTGCCGCGGCCGCGGCTCGCGATCATCGGCGAGCCGACCGGCATGACGGTGGTCGACGCCCACAAGGGCCCGGCGCGGTGGCAAATCGACATCACGGGCCGGTCCGCGCATTCGAGCATGGCGCCGCTCGGCGTCAACGCCATCACCTATGCAGGCCGCATTCTCGGTCTTCTCGATGGCCTCGAGCGCGAGCTGATGGATCGCCCGCCCGACCAGCGCTTCGATCCGCCCTACCCGACCCTGCAGGTGACCGAGCTCTCGGGTGGGACCGCGTCCAACATCGTGCCGGTCTCGGCACGCATCGGTTTCGAAGTGCGGGCGCTGCCCGGGCTCGAGGTCCAGGCGATCGAGCGCCGCGTCGTCGATTTCGCCGAGGCCCGCTGCCTGCCCGAGATGCGGCGGGTGGCGCCGGAGGCGGCGATCTCGGTCCGGCTCGTCAATCACGTCCTGCCGTTCGCCGCCGACGCCGCCTCGGAGGTCGTGCCGCTGGTGCTGCGGCTGCTCGGCCAGAACCGCACGTTCGCGGTGTCGTATGCGACCGAGGCGGGCCTTTTCCAGGACGCGGGTGTGCCGTCGGTCGTCTGCGGACCGGGGCATATCTCCGAGGCCCACACCGCCAACGAGTGGATCGCGGCCTCCGAGCTCGAGAAATGCTCGGCGTTCCTCGCCCGGCTCGCGGACTGGGCGGAGGGTCGCTGACAGGAGAACCGCCATGACCCTCGTGCTCTATGGGCATCCGTTCTCGTCGTACTGCCAGAAGGTCCTGATCGCGCTCTACGAGAACGCGACGCCGTTCGAATTGCGCGAGCTGGGGCGCGGCGACGCGGCGGCCGCGGAGTTCGGCGCGCTGTGGCCGATCGGCAAGATGCCGGTCCTGCGCGACGAAAGCCGGACGGTCGTCGAATCGAGCGTCATCGTCGAGCACCTGGGCCTGCATCACCCGGGGCCGGTGCGGCTCTTGCCCGGCGATCGGGACGCCGCGATCGAGGTGCGGATGCTCGACCGCGTCTTCGACAACTACGTGATGACGCCGATGCAGAAGATCGTGGCCGACGCGATCCGTGCGCCCGAGGTGCGCGACCCGCACGGAGTGGCGGAGGCGCGGGCGTTGCTCGACAAGGCCTACGCCTGGATCGACGGCCTGCTGGCGGGTGGCCGGACGTGGGCGGCCGGCGACGCATTCACGCTCGCCGACTGCGCCGCCGCGCCGTCGCTGTTCTATGCCGACTGGGTGCACGGGATCGCGCCGCGGCACGGCTTCCTCCGGGCCTATCGCGGGCGGCTCCTGGCGCGGCCGTCGTTCGCCCGCGCCGTCGACGAGGCGCGGCCGTTCCGCAGGTACTTCCCGCCCGGGGCTCCCGACCGCGATTAGCGGCTATCGCGCCGAAATCGGATCATCGCCGCGGCCGCTCCCGATTATGGCGCGACGTGAGGCGACTGGCGACGAAAGCGACTTTGTGTGGCGTTCATCGCGCCTGAGTTGATGCGAGCGTTGCCGCACCATCGGTCGACCTGGGCGCGACGCCACACGCGACGAGATCTCGCGCGGGGCATCCGTGCGATCCGGAGATCGTCGACGATCGAGCGCAATTCAATTGCACACAATTAAATAGAGACTATGATGACTACGGGCTCTGCCTCGACGCGGGACGCGATCCCGCGCGCAAACACTCGGGAGGACGACATGACACCAGGCACGCTGCTGCGCACGTATCAACCGGTTCGCCACCCGCTTCTCGCCGCCATGCTGGCGATTGCCCTTGCCGCGGTTGCCACCGTGCTGGCCGCGATGCCGGCGGCCAGCCAGGAGAAGTCGCTCTACGACCGTCTGGGCGGCATCTATCCGATCGCCAGCACCGTCGACGACCTCGTCGACCGGCTCTATGTCAACGGGACGCTCAACGCCAATCCCGCCGTCAAGCTGATCCACGACAAGCCGGAGACGAAGGCGGGCTTCAAGGTGCTCGTGACCGCGTGGGTGGTCGAGAACACGGGCGGTCCGAAGATGTATCACGGTCGTCCAATGGACAAGGCGCACGCGCACCTGAGCCTGACCGACCGCCAGTTCGACGTGGTGCTGCACGAGTGCGCGACCACGTTCTACAAGTTCAACGTGCCGCCGAAGGAGATGGGCGAGCTGATGGCGATGCTCGAGAAGTTCCGCGGCCAGGTCGTCTCGGTCAAGAACTGAGACCAAACGGATCGCGGCGGAACCCCGCGCCCGCCGCACCCCGCGTCATGACCGTGACGTGCGCGGCCATGACGTGGGACCGTCCCGCGGCACGGTGACGAATCCCCGCCGCTCGCTCCCCGTCCGCCGAGCTACCGGGTTCTCTGGCCGCGACGGGGCGCAGTCGCGGCCGGTAAGGTGGCGCCGTCGGTGCCGAGCTGCCGCACGAGCGACATCAGGTCCGCGCGGAGCGCGGCGATCTCGATCTCGGACATGCCGAGCCGGCACGCGACGTAGCGCCTCGCGTCGCCCGCTCCCGCCATCAGCGAGCGGCCCTTGTCGGTCAGGTGCGCGTGGACCTGACGCTCGTCGTCGGAGCTGCGCTCGCGCCGGACGAGCTTCTGCCGCTCGAGACGCTGCACGACGGGCGTGACGGTCCCCGAATCGAGCATCAGCCGGCTGCCGATGTCGGAGATGGAGAGGCCGTCCGTCTCCCACAGCACGATCAGGACCAGGTACTGGGGGTAGGTCAGTCCGAGGTCGTCGAGCTTCTCGCGGTCGACCTTGGTGATGGCGCGCGTCGCCGCGTAGAGCGCGAAGCAGAGCTGGTTGTTGAGGCGCAGGATCTCGGCGTCGCCGGTCTCGTC
>JAKAML010000357.1 GCA_021812845.1 Pseudomonadota bacterium | reverse complement strand
TGCTGGGGGGACACGGTGACGTGCATCTTGCCGGTGACGAGCAGGATCGGCTGGCGGAGCTGGCCGTTCCAGGTGCGATAGGTCAGCTTCTGGCCCTTGAAGGCGGCGAGCTCGAACTCGGGCGACGCCATGTAGGCGATGAGCGAGGTGGCGTCGCCGGACTTCCGGCGCGTGGCCGCCTCGCCCACCGAGCGGATGGCCATCCACACGTTGTAGTCGAGCTCGCGGAAATTGCGGCCGTTCAAGCGTTTGAAGCGGTTCTGGAACTGGGTGCCGCCCCACAGCTCGATGGCCGGATGCCAGGTCGCGGGATAGAGGCCGGCGGTGCCGACGACGGGCTTCGCGGTCCACGACCGGTAGGGCACGTACTCGCCGAACAGGCCGCCTTCGTCGACGACGACGATGACGTCGTGGTCCTTGGCGTCCTGGGTGAAGGACGGCATCTGCTGCTGGATCTGCTCGAAACCGCCGTCGGATCGGCGGCTGCCGGGCTCGTAGGCGTAGACGCGCTCCTCGACGATCTTGTGGCCGAAGCGCTTGGCGGCGCGGCGGTAGGCCTCGAGCAGCAGCTTGTCCTCGGGCGCCGGGCCGACGATGACGAACCAGCGGCTCCAGCGCTTGAAGGTCAGGTACTGGGCGAGCGCGTCGGCGAACATGGAGCGCGTCGGGATGGTGTGCTTGACGTTGGCGCGGCAGTCCTCCTCGCGCAGGCGGTCGTCGGGGCTCGCCGCGTTGAACAGCACCGCCGGCTTGTCCTTCAGGGCATCGGCGAGCTTCAAGAGCGTGCCGGGAGCGGCGTCGACGACCACGAAGCCGGCGCCGGCATCGACCTTCTTCACGGTCTCGGCGACGAGTGCGTCGGGCTTCTCGTTCTGCACCACGTCGAGCACGAACTCCTGTCCGACGAAACGGCCGGTGGTGTTGTTGTCGGCGATGGCGAGCTTGGCGCCGCCGATGCCGTCGTCGGGCGGCGGCAGGTCGAGGAGCGACAGCGGCGGCGGCAGATCGCGCAGCTCGCGCGCGAAGACGATCGGGATGCTGAGCGCGCGGCCGGCGGCGGGTGCGGCGGTGGCGGCGGACGAAGGCGCCGTGGCCTTGGTTGCGGCATCCTGGGCGGAGGCCGGACCGGTGAACCCGGCGCCGGCGATCGTCGTGGCGAGAGCAAGCGCGAGGACGGGGAGCAGGCGCGCGTGGCCGTCGGCGACGGGCGACAGGGCGCGGCGCGACGCGGAGTGCAGCGCGAGGTTCTCGGCGGTGAACGGACGCAAGGTCACCACTCCCAGGGCTCGGAAGGTCATATGTAACAAAGTTACGATAGGTGAGAGACATCGTTGGGTGGCACCGCAAAGTCAAGCCGCGACCGATGGAGGCTCACGGATTTGTGAGGCTCCGCGGGGCGCGGCGGCGCAGGTCGGGCTTGCAATGGCAGGGGTGTCGACCGCACCTACCGAGGGAGGGTTCGGACCGTGCGCGGCGCGGACGGAGTTCCGTTGCCGCGGCCGCTCGCGAGCGTCGGGACCGGGCGCGGTGAGGGGGCGTGGTGAGGGGGCGCGGTGCGGATGCCGCACGGAGAAGTGGCGACGCGGAAGGGAGGACGAGGTTGACGCGACGATCGATCCTGGCGCCGGCCGTGGCGGCCCTCGTGCCGTTCGCAGCGGCGCCGATGCAACCGTCGGCGGCCACCGCGGCGGAGATGGCGGTGGTGCTGCCGTTCGAGATCATCCTCGAGGATACGCTCGAGGGCATCCCCATGGTCCGGCCCGAGGAGAAGAAGCGCCTCGAGATGATGACGGCCGAGACCGTCGCGCAGCTTTCGGGGCCCGGCGGCTACGTGCTCGCCGATCCGACGCCGCTCGCAAAGGAGATCGACGACAAGAGCCCGTTCTTCAAGTGCAACGGCTGCGAGGCGGACGTGGCCAAGAAGCTCGGGGCGGAGATCGCGGTGACGGGTCTCGTGCAGAAGGGATCGGCGTCGGCGGCCAACATCTCGATCGCGATGCGGTCGGTGGCGACGGGCGAGCTCGTCCGCACGGCCGGGATCACGGTGCTCGAGAACTCGGACGAAGGCTGGCTGCGCGGCGTGCGCAGCCTGATCAAGAACCGGCTGCTGCCGCAGGAGAAGAAGCCATGATCGACCGGCGCGGCATTCTCGCCGGAGGCGGCGCCGTAATCGCCATGGCGGCGACGCCGCATCGGGTACGGGCCGGGGGCGGGACGGCGGGCGGATCGCTCAAGGTGGCGTCGCTCAAGTTCGGCTCGCTGAGCTGGCTGATCGAGACGATCCGCGCCGAAGGGCTCGAGGCGGCGACGGGCTTCAAGCTCGACGTGCTCGACGTGGCGACCAACCAGGCGGGCCCGGTGGCGCTGCTCGCCGGCGAGGCCGACGTGATCGTCTCCGACTGGACCTGGGCGCTGCGCCAGCGGGCGATGGGCGACAAGGTCAAGTTCGCGCCGTACTCGGCGGCACTCGGCTCGCTGATGGTCGCCGCCGACAGCCCGATCAAATCGCTCGGCGATCTCAAGGGCAAGAAGCTCGGCGTCGCCGGCACAGCGATCGACAAGAGCTGGATCCTGCTCCGCGCCTACGCCAAGAAGACGCTCGGCGAGGACATCGCCGAGATCACGACGCCGGTGTTCGGCGCGGCGCCGCTGATGACCGAGGAGATCAGGAGCGGGCGCATCGACGCGGTGCTCAACTTCTGGACCTTCGCCGCCCGTCTGCAGGGCGCAGGGTTCCGTCAGATCGTGTCCATGGCCGACGTGCTGAAGGGGCTCGAGGTCGACCCGGCGCCGGCATTGG
>JAKAML010000011.1 GCA_021812845.1 Pseudomonadota bacterium | reverse complement strand
CGGCCGGCTCGAGCACGTCAAGACCGGCGAGACGATCACCACCGAGAAGGGCGGCATCGTCCAGATCCCGACGCCCCCGGCGCCGGAGCCCGTCTACGGCATCGGGCTCGGGCTCAAGGACCGGAAGGACGAGGTCAAGCTGTCGGCGGCACTGCAGAAGCTCGTCGAGGAGGACCCCTCGCTGACCGTCGAGCACAACGCGGAATCGCACCAGATCCTGCTGTTCGGCCAGGGCGAGATGCATCTCCGCGTGGCGCTCGAGCGGCTCGCCCGCAAGTACGGCATCGCCGTCGAGCGCCAGCGCCGCCAGATCCCCTACAAGGAGACGATCCGCTCCGGCACCACCGTGCGCGGCCGCCACAAGAAGCAGTCGGGCGGCCACGGCCAGTTCGGCGACGTCGTAATCGACATCACGCCGTTGCCGCGCGGCTCGGGCTTCCAGTTCAGCGACACCATAACCGGCGGCGTGGTGCCGAAGAATTACATCCCCTCGGTCGAGATCGGCGTCGCCGACTACCTGAAGCACGGCCCGCTCGGATTCCCCGTCGTCGACGTCGGGGTGACCTTGACCGACGGTTCCTATCACGCGGTCGATTCTTCCGACATGGCGTTCCGCCAGGCCGGCAGGCTCGCCATGTCGGACGGGATGCCGAAGTGCAGCCCGGTGCTGCTCGAGCCGGTGATGGCGGTCGAGATCGCGATCCCGTCGGAGGCGACGGCCAAGATCAACGGCATGATCCCGCAGCGTCGCGGCCAGATCCTCGGCTTCGACGCGCGCGAGGGTTGGCCGGGCTGGGACGTGGTCGAGGCCCACATTCCCGCCTCCGAGATGGACGACCTCATCGTCGAGCTCCGCAGCGCGACCGCCGGCGTCGGCTCGTTCAAGGCCCGCTTCGACCACTTGCAGGAGCTCGTCGGCAAGCTCGCCGATCAGGTTCTCGCCGCCCACCGCGACGCGGCGGAGTAGGGGGCGAGGGCGCGGAGAAGGGGCAGCTCGCCGCGGCAGCGTCTCGCAAACAGGCCCCGCGCCAGCACTGTGGCGCGGGGTTTTCTTTCGACGCTCCAACGGGCATTTCTGCGGAGGCCGCGGCCGGCGGGCGGGCACGGCTCCGGCTTACTTGAACTCCCACGCGGTATTGTGGGGAATGTCGATCGCGAAAGAACCCGCGGGCTCGCCGGCCGGGGTGTCCTTGGCGATGCACGCAAAGGGCTCGGTGCCGGTGATGCCCTTGTACTTGCCGGTGCCGCCGGTGATGAAATGCGTGCCGCAATCCATTTTCGGCTGCGACTTGTCGAGCTCGCGCGTGTCGAAGGTCGAGAACACGGTATCGCCGTCGGCGTCGGTCATCGCGCAGGCGCCGTCGAAGTAGGTCTTGCCGGCGGCTTCGACCTTGATCGCGTGGCACCTCGCCTTCATCTTGTCGAACGCCGGCTCGCCCTTGGTGTTCGTGGTGGTGCCGACCATCTCGAGTGCGGTGATCTTGCCCACGCCGGCCAGCTCGGTCAGTCCCAAGGGGCGAAAAACGTAGTGCGACGTGTAGCTCGTGGTGCCCTTCTTGGCGAGCACTGCGGCGCTCGCGGAGGCCGTGCCGAAGGCGAGTGCGGCAATGCTGGCAAAGGCCGCGGCCGTCGATCCATGAGGTTTCATCGTCTTGCTCCCTGGGTTTGAACTCGACAGATGTTGCAGGGCGCGGGAGGAAGCCGCGCACCCCGCAACGAGCACCTACGAAAAGCGGCTCGCGCGTGCTATTTTCCGATAAAGCCTGCGAGAGTCGCGGATGCCCGGGGTCGAACATCGAGCCTGCCGCGGATCGGCGATACGGAGACTTGCACGCCGAACCTTGGGAAATTTGCCCGCCGGAAATTTCATGGGTGTTCTTGCGAGTGTGCGTTCCATGCCGGCGAACAGTGAAATCAGAGTCCCGAAGCGCCAGCCGGTTCTCGATCTCAAATGGTCGCTGATGAGGAAGTTGGCGCTGGTCGCCTTGGTCTGCCTCGTTGGCGCCATATCGCTCGACGTTCATCAGATCGAGAAGGAGACGTTCCAGGCCAACCGGGCCGTCGGGGAATCGGTTCGCGCCTATCTCGAGTTGCCGTTCGCCTTCCGCAAGGACACGGGCGATGTCGCGCAGCGTTTCCGCCAGGGCGACGCGGTATTCACGCAGATTCTCGTCCCCGGCCAATGCGTTCGCTATTTCGACAACTCCGGGACCGTCGTCGCTTCGTTCTGTGCTGGCTGCACGGGTTGCGCGAGCTACAGCACGCGGGTGCGCTACGTCCAGTCGTGGCTGGTCCCCTACTACAGCGGATCGCTCGCCAACCGCCTGACGTACGAGAGTCTCGTCACACAGGGCAGTGACACGATCGGCAAGGTTGTCGTCATTGCCGACTCCGAACTTGTTGTTTCACGAATCTGGGCCGACTTCTCGCGATTGGCCGGGCTCACTGTAGCCATGATCGCGGCGCTGGGAGTCCTGGTCTACTTCGTCGTCGAGCGGGCGCTGCGGCCGGCCCGAGATGTCATCGACGGGCTGGGCCGGCTTTCGGCCGGCGATCTCACATGCCGTCTGCCTGACTTCAGGCTCGCGGAACTGCACATGATCAGCGATGTCTTCAACGAGCTCGCGACCACGCTCGAGGTCACCACGGCCGAGCGTGCCAGCTTCGCGCGGCGACTCGTCGAGGCGCGGGATCAGGAGAGGCGTCATCTTGCGAGGGTTCTCCACGACGAGTTGGCGCAATCCCTCAGCGCCATGAGTGCCACGGCCGCGTCCATCAAGATCACGGCCAGGGCCGAGTATCCCGCACTCGCTCCCGAGGCGCAGATCCTGTCGGAGAACGCCAGCCGCATCATGATGGGACTTCGCAGAACCCTGCGCGAGCTGCGGTTGCAGGAGATCGACAGCGTCGGCCTCATCGCCAGCCTCGAGGGCCTGGTCGCGGACTTCAATGCTCATTGCGGCAGGCGGAGGCGGTTTTTCCTCGAAGCCGACAGCAAGATCAATTCAGCGTCGTCGGCTGTCGCGGTCTCCGCTCTTCACATCGTCAAGGAAGGGATGACCAACGCCGCAAAACATGCTCGGGCGACACGAATAACAGCGACCGTCTCGCTGGCTGAGCACCACGCCACCGGAACGCCGGAGCTCGCGATCTCGATCGAGGACGACGGCGCGGGAATGGCGCCGAAGCCAAGCTCGGAGAGTAGCTTCGGGCTGGGCCTGATCGGCATCCGCGAGCGGGCTATCGCACTGGGCGGCCGCATGGAGGTCAATTCGAGCCTGGGCAAGGGATTCAAGCTCAGGGTCACGGTCCCGGATTCGCAGGTGCGCTTGGAGGCATGATGGGCCGCCGATTCATCAGTGTCATGCTCGTCGATGATCACGCCGTGGTGCGTGAGGGTTTCCGCCGCCTGCTCGAGAAGCACGACGGCATCGCCGTGGTGGCGGAGGCCGCCAGCGCCGCCGAAGCCTATCGCGAGTACAAGAAGCATGGACCCGATGTCGTCGTCATGGACGTGTCGATGCCCGGTCGCGGAGGCATCGATGCGATCGTCCATCTGCGCCAGTGGGATGCAGCGGCGCGCGTGCTCGTCTTCACCATGCATCTGAACGCGGTCTTCGCGCTCTACGCCTTCCGGGCAGGCGCCAGGGGATACGTCACGAAGAGCAGCCCTCCCGAGTTGCTGGTCAGCGCCGTGCAGGACGTTGCGGCGGGACGCATCGCGATCTGCCCCCAGGTCAAGGACGCCATTGCGATGAGCCGCCTGGAGGACGACGCGAGCATCATCGAGGCGCTCTCCCCGCGCGAGTTCGAGATCCTGCGTTTGCTGCTGGACGCAAGATCAACCGAAGAGATCGCTGCGGCGTTCAACCTCAGTCTGAAGACCGTGGCCAATTACCACTACTCGATCAAATCGAAGCTCAGAGTCGCGTCGGATATCGAGCTGATGCATTTCGGGCTGCGGAGCGGACTGGTCAAGCCGGTGCAAGTGCGGGAGCTATAGAGCACTGCGCTCCTTGCTCATGGCCTGGTCGGCTCCCGAGACGCTCGCTCCCACACCGGCCACCCGCTCGATTCCCGCCTTCATCGCCTCCCTTACGCCGGGTTCGGTCATGGCGTGGCCGCCGGCTTCGATGAATTGCAGGTCGGAGCCGCGCCAGGCGGCGTGCAGCCGGTAGGCGCTCGCCGGCGGGCAGAGGAGGTCGTAGCGGCTCTGCACGATGACGCCCGGGATGCCGTCGAGGCGGTGCGCGTTGGCGACGAGCTCGTCGGACGCGAGAAAGCAGTCGTGGGCGAGGTAGTGCGCCTCCATCACCGCCGTCGGCGGCGGCCTGCCCGTCGTGCGCAGCGACGCCGGCAAGAGCGTCGCCTGCGGCACGAGCTCCGACAGCGCGCGCTCGTAGTGGTGCCACGCCCAGGCCGCCGGCACCTGAACCGCCGCATCGTCCGACAGCAGCCGGCGATAATAGGCGGCCAGCGGGTCCGTGCGCTCGCGCTCCGGCAGGCGCGAGACGAAATCGGCGTGAAGCTCGGGCCGGAACAGCCGCGGCCCGTGGACGAAGGCCCATTCCGCCTCGGCGCGAGTGCCGAGGAAGATGGCGCGCAGGACGATGCCGGTGACGCGCTCGGGATGGGCCTCGGCGTAGGCGAGGGCGAGCGTCGAGCCCCACGAGCCGCCGACCAGCAGCATCCGCTCGAAGCCGGCCCACCGGCGCACCCGCTCGACGTCGGCGACGAGGTGCGCCGTGGTGTTGGCCGTGAGCGCGAGCCACGGGCGCGAGCGGCCGGCGCCGCGCTGGTCGAACAGAACCGCCGCGTGGCGCGCGGGGTCGAACAGCGCGCGGTGGGCCGGCTGGCAGCCGCTGCCGGGGCCGCCGTGCAGGTAGACCGCCGGGACGCCGTCGCGCGGGCCGAGCCGCTCGACATAGATCTCGTGGCCGTCGCCGACGGCGATCATGGCGGTCTCGACGGGCTCGAAGGCCGAGGCGGGCGCGGCGGGCGTGAAATTCAAGCGCATGGTCTCCGGCGGCGGACGACGGTGTGCCGCGTCCTCCGCCGACCATAGCAGACGACACAGTGCCGCGGGAGCGAGGCGGCGCGGCGCACGGCTACTGGGTCTTGGCCTTGGCCTCGAGGTGCTGGAGGCGGTCCTTGCCCCACAGCTTGTCGAGCCGCGCGTCACGGCCGCAGCCGGCGCGGTAGCTGAAATAGCGCTGCGGATCCTTGCGGTAGAAGTCCTGGTGATAGGTCTCCGCGCGCGTGAACTCGGCCTTCGGCGCGATCTCGACCGCGACCTTCCTCGGCAGCGTGCCGCTCCTGTCGATCGCCTCGCGGCCCGCCTTCGCGAGCCGCTCCTGCTCGGCGTCGTGGGTGTAGATCACCGGCCGGTACTGGCTGCCGCGGTCGCAGAACTGGCCGCCGCCGTCGGTCACGTCGGTCGTCTTCCAGAAGTGCTCGAGCAGCTCCCGGTAGCCGAGCTTCGCCGTGTCGTAGGTGACTTGCAGCACCTCGGCGTGTCCGGTGCGGCCGCTGCCCACCTCCTCGTAGGTCGGCTTCTGCGTCTTGCCGCCCATGTAGCCCGAGACGGTCGTGAGCACGCCCGGCAGCTTGTCGAAGTCGGCCTCGGTGCACCAGAAGCAGCCCGAGCCGAACGTCGCCACGCCGACGCCCGCCTTGGGGGCGGGCGTGTCGTCGGCGAGGACGGTCGGCGTCGTGCCCGCCAGCGCAAAAATCAGGGCGGCGGCGCGGAGGATGTTCTGCATCGTTTCACTCGCTCTCGATCGGCTCGAAGCCTCAGCTTCCGGTCTTGGGCACGAACTTCATGGCGACGCCGTTCATGCAGTAGCGGAGACCCGTGGGCCGCGGTCCGTCCTCGAATACATGGCCGAGGTGGCCGCCGCAGCGGCTGCAGTGGACCTCGGTCCGGGTCATGAAGAAGCTGCGGTCGACCGTCGTGCCGACGGCCTTCTCGATCGGCTGGAAGAAGCTCGGCCAGCCGGTGCCGCTGTCGTATTTGGTCTCCGACACGAACAGCGGCAGGTCGCAACCGGCGCAGTGGTAGGCGCCGGGGGCGTAGGTCTTGTCGAGCGGGCTCGTGCCGGCGCGCTCGGTGCCGTGCTTGCGCAGCACCTCGTACTGCTCGCGGGTCAGGATCTTCTTCCATTCGTCGTCGGTCTTCATGACTTCGAACCTCGATTGCGCGGGAGCGGTGGTCCTGGGGTCGGCGGCGCGGGCCGGGGCGCCGGCGCCGAGCGTGAATGCGACGGCGGTGGCGGCGCGATGGAAGTCGCGGCGGGTGAGCATGGGGCGCCAGTCTCCTTTGTCTCGTCCTTGTCGTCGATCGCCGCCTCGGGGAGAGGGACAGCCGGCGATCCTGTCGTCTGCCGCACTATACGCCTGATTTCCGGCGTCCGTTTCATGGCGCGGGCTCACGGGCCGTCACGCCCGCGTGTGCGCGGCGGCCGCGCCGCCGAGCCCGGCCTCGGCCGCCTGGCCCCGGCCGCCTGGCCCGGGCGCATTGACAGAGCCCGCGGAACCTGCGGTATGGGCGGCCGAAGGGCGAGGCCCGTCAGGGCCTTGGCGGCTGTTGCCGGGGCGCGGGTGGCGGTGCGGCCGGATGCGGGCGGGGACTCAACGGGCGAGAAGGGATGACGGGGCGGCGATGAGCGGTGGGGGGACAGGGAGCGGCGACGGCGGGCCGTTCGGCGCGCGGCCGATGTCGCCTTGGCTGGCGCGGGTCGTCAATCTGACCCGGCGCCTGCCGCGCAACGGTCTCGGCCGCCGGGTTGCCTCGCTCGCCCGCTCGACCGGCTCGCGGCTCCACGGCGGCGCCGTCGACGTCGAGGTGCTGGGCGCGCGGATGCGGCTCCACACGCGCGGCAACGCCTGCGAGAAGCGGCTGCTGTTCACGCCGCATTTCTTCGATCCCGAGGATCTCGCGCTGCTCGCGCCGATGATCGGGCCCGGGTTCGTTTTCATCGACGTCGGCGCCAACGTCGGCGCCTACAGCCTGTTCGTCGCCGCCCGCGCCGGACCGGCCGCACGCGTGATCGCGGTCGAGCCGCATCCGGTGGCCCGCGAGCGGCTCGCGTTCAACGTCCGCGCCAGCGGGCACCACGCGACGACGATCGTGCCGAACGCGCTCTCCGATCGCGCCGGCACGGTCCGTCTCCGCATCCTCGCCGGCAACATCGGCAACACCACCATCGCCGGGGGCGAGCGCGCGCGCTACGCGGACGGCGGAATCGAGGTCGAGACCGAGACGCTGCTGGCGCTCGCCGAGCGGCACGGGCTCGACCGCATCGACGCCATCAAGATGGACATCGAGGGGCACGAGGACGCCGTGCTTTCGGCCTTCTTCTCCGCCGCGCCGCCGGCGCTGTGGCCGCGGCTGCTGATCTTCGAAAACAACCGGGCGCTGTGGTCGCGCGACCTCATTTCCGAGATCGCGGCGCGGGGCTACGAGGTCTTGAAGACGGGGCCCGGGAACGCGGTGCTGCGCCGGGTCTGACGCCGGCGGCGGGAGCGGCGACGGCCCCCGCATCGGCGCCGGCGTCGATCGGGATCTCGGCGTCGAACGCGATCTCCTGGGGCGTCAGGCGGCAGCGCAGCGCGACGGCCTCGACACCCATTGCGCGCGCCCTCGCGAACGCCGCGCCGTAGACCGGATCGATGTCGGAGGCGATGGCGAACCGCCCGGCGTCGGCGCGCTGCACGAGATACACCATCACCGCGCGATGGCCCGTCGTGACCATGGCGGCGAGCTCGTCGAGATGCTTGGCGCCGCGCTCGGTCCGGCAATCGGGGAACTCCGCCAAGCCGGTCCGGCGCATGAGGTGCACATTCTTGACCTCGACGTAGCAGAGCCCGCGCGCAGGATCCTCGAGCAGGATGTCGATGCGGCTCGACGCGCCGTATTTCACCTCCCGGCGCAATGTCGCGTAGCCCGCGAGCGCCGGCACCCGCCCCGCCGCGATCGCCTCGGCGACGATCCCGTTCGGGTGGCCGGTGTTGATGCCGGTGAGCGTCGCCCCGCGGCCGTGGTCGGCCTCGATCATCTCCCAGGTGTGACGGTACTTGCGGGTCGGGCTGTCCGACTCGGACAGCCACACCACCGATCCCGGCGCCGTCAGCCCGAGCATGGCGCCGGTGTTGGGGCAGGTGGCGGTGACGGTCTCGCCGCCGTCGAGCGCGACATCGGCCAGGAACCGCTTGTAGCGCTGGATCAGGCGCCCGCGGCGCAAGGGGGAGGGAAACTTCATGGGTGCGAGACTAGCCCGGCGTCGCTGCCCGCGACCAGCGTCGTGATCGCGAGGTCCGTCGCATCCCACGGCTGGTGCGTGGCGCCGGGCCGTCAGAACGGCAGGTACGACGACCACGGCCGGCGGGCGGCCGGGGTGCTCGCGTGCTTCGGCTCGTAGCGGGCGAGGTCCTTGAAGTCCAGGTAATAGGTCCAGCGCGAGCTGTAGGGGTGGACGAGATCGGTGCCGCCGACCACGTCGAGCAGCGGGCGGCCGGTGTTGTGCCACGCGAAGATGCCGCCGCGCAGGTTGGCGACGCGCCGGGCGCCGCGGGCCTGCAGGGCACTGCGGACGCGGGTGGCGAGACGCGAGCTCCGGACGCCGACCGAGCAGTAGATCACGACGTCGCGGCCGCGCGCCAGCTCGCCGAAGCGATCGACGAAGGCTTGCGTGTCGATGTCGGGATCGACGGCCATCGCCCCCGGCAGGCGGCTGACGCCGACCTCGCCGTCGGGCCGGGCATCGAGCAGCAGAACCCTCTCGGGTGCGCGCAGCGCCGCTTCGAGCTCATCGGGCGTCAGGTGCGGGACCGCGGCATAGTCTCGCGCCACGGTGGCCTCGAGCTCGACCAGCGCGAAATGACCGTCGGCCTCGGAGGCCGCCGCGGCGGGCGGTCCGGCGAGCACGACCGCCGCGACGGCGACGGCCAGGATCGCGGCGGTCGGCGGGGAAGGCGTGCGGTGAGATCGGTCGCGGAGGATCATCGTCGAGGTGCGGTCATCGTCGTGACAGGATACGGGACAGGGGCGGCGGATCGGGGACGGGCGCCGTGACACGCGCGGACCGGCCGACCCGCATTCCGATATTCGTATAATATCGCCGAATGTTACGCTGCAACGAACGGACGATCACGGTACGGTGAGCACGGAACACGGGGTCGACGGGGCCATGACGGGAGACGCGACGCGCGACAATGCCGAGGCCGACGGCCGCCGCGGCGACCACGTCACCGCCGCCGTCCTCGTGATCGGCGACGAGATCCTGTCGGGGCGGACGCAGGACACCAACACCCACTACGTCGCCCGCCACCTCACCCAGATCGGCATCGATCTGCGCGAGGTACGGGTGGTCGCCGACGACGCGGCGGCGATCGTGGAGGCCGTGAACGCTCTCCGCGTGCGCTACCGCTACGTGTTCACCACCGGCGGCATCGGGCCGACCCACGACGACATCACCGCCGACTGCATCGCCGCGGCCATGGGGGTCGCGATCGGCGTCGATCCCCGTGCGCTGGCGCTGATGAAGCCGCACTACGAGCGGCGCGGCCTCGAATTGACGCCGTCGCGGCTCAGGATGGCGCGGATCCCCGTCGGCGCCGAGCTGATCGAGAACAGCATTTCCGTCGCGCCGGGCTTCATGATCGAGAACGTGATCGTCATGGCCGGGGTGCCGGCGGTCATGCAGGTGATGCTCGACGCGGTGACGCCGCGGCTCGCCACCGGGCGTCGGATGCTATCGGACGCGATCGATCTCGACGTGCCGGAAGGGGCGATCGCGGAGTTGCTGGCCGAGCACCAGACGGCGTTCCCGGATGTCGCCATGGGCTCCTACCCGTCGTTCCGCACCGGCAAGCCCACGGTCCAGCTCGTGCTGCGCTCGACCGACGAGGGCCGCTGGAGAGCGGCCGTCGAAGGCTTGAAAAGCAAGCTGATTCAACGCGGGATCATGTGACGCAGAGACTCCGTCCCAGGTTCGGGTGTTAACCAACCCGCGAGCATGTTCTCGCGCATACAACTCGAACCTGCTCTTTACACGCCGCTGCCGCGCCCCGTGCGTATACGTCCTTCCTCGCAGCGCCGTGCTGGACCCAAAATCAGGAGTACCCATGACGACGATCCAGGATCGTTCGGGCATCGCAATTGCCCGCGTCGCGACCCTCGGCCGTTCGGCCATGCTCGCCGCCCTCGCCATCCTCGCTGCGGCCGTGCTGCCGGCGGCGGATGCCGCAGCCAAGACGCCCGGCTCGACCTACTGCTTCCACGGCACCTGCCACCGGGTGCGCTCGATTGCCGAGACCCACGCCATGGTCGGCCGCACCGAGCAGCTTTCGACCTCGTTCTACGACGACTGCAAGCGCGATCGCTACAACCCGTGCGGGCTGACCTCGTCGGGCGAGCGCTTCCGCGCCGACCAGCCGGACAACGCCGCGAGTCCGATCTATCCCGACGGTACGACGCTGCTCGTGTTCAATCCCGCGACGCAGCGCGCGGCGGTGCTCAGGGTCAACAACGCCGGGCCCTACTGGGGCAGCCGCAAGCTCGACGTCTCGCGCGCGGCCGCCGACAAGCTCGGCTTCCGCGGCAAGGGCGTCGCCAAGCTGCAGGTCAAGGTGCTCAAGGCGCCGACCAAGGCCGAGGCGACCTACCGCAAGAACCGCAAGTACGAACCGGTCGCGGGCTACGTCGGCCAGTTCGCGTCGCTCGACGCGGCGGCGGGCGGCTTGACGTCGGTCGCGGCGTTGAAGGCCGTGACGACGGCCATCGTCGCGCCGGTGACGCGACAGACGCGGTCCGAAGCGCTGGCCGCGCTCGACCTCAACCTGCCGAGCCTCACTGGCGCGACCGGACCGCGCCCCGCCGTCCTGCGCGACCAGTCGCCGCGGACCGGGACCGCGGTCGCCGACAGCGGGACGCCCGCCGCCTCGGGACCGGCGAAGAGGAAGAAGCTCAAGGTAGCGGCGGGCGGCTGACGAAGCTCCCAGCCCGGGCACGGCCGCGGAGGGCGGTCGCGGCCGAACCACTCGGGACTCGCCGGATTTTCCTGGTTCGTCAGGCTTCTCGGGGCGGCGCGTCATCCTGGCGCGTCGCCTCGAGCCGTTCCGCGAGGCTGCCGCCGGACGAGCCCGGCGCGCGGCTACCGCCGTCGTCCGTGCCGTCTTCCGCCCCGTCGGCCGTCGCCCCGGCTGTCGCTGTGGCCTCCGGCGCCTCGGGATAGAGTTCGAAATGGACGTCGAGCGTATCGAGGAAGGTCGCCACGAGATCGAGCAGCGGCCCGAGCTCGATCCGCTTCGCCACCCGGAAGGACGGCGTGACGACGATGGCTCCGCAATCGTCGTAGGTCGCCCAATCGGCGGCGATCAGGCCGCGGCTGCGCAGGTAGGCGAGGCTTGCGTCGCCGGTCTCGAAATCGTCGTCCGTCGCGTCGCCGGCCTCGCGCGCGGCGTCCTCGAGCTGTCCGGTAAAAGCCGCAAACAGCCGCGCGACGGGCGCGAAGCGTCCGTCGCGGAGCGCGAGCTCGGCCGACCGTTCGCGTGCCTTCAGCGCCCGCGACAAAAGGGCCAGCTCGAGCACGCGCACGGCGTCGATCGTCCGCCGCTGGCCGTCTTCTTGGGCGGCAATCGTCGACGCGCAGCGGGCGAGCTTCTCGGGCCGCCACCCGGTCGCGAGCAGATCCTCGCCGTGGGCAAGCACGGCGTCGAGATGGTCGGCGAGCAGATAGGCCGCCGCCGGCGCCGCCGGCAACTCGGCAGCCTGGCGCGGCCGCTCGGGGCGGGGCGGGGGGCTCGGATCGGGAGTGGCGGCGGTCGTCATCGAAGGTCCGGGAAAGCTCCAGGTCCGGTGTGCCCCGATTCGCCCCGACTCATCGACGCGGCGACGGCAGCAGCCCCAGAATGGTGTTGAGGGCCGTGTTGAGATCGGTGCCGCGGGTGGCGAGGCTGCGGCCCATCTCGGAATTGAACGCCGTCCGCCAACGCTCGGTGCGGGTGCCGGAGCCGGCGATCGCACCGAGGCTACGGATCAGCGCCGCATCGGGGAGGTCGAGGTCGTCCGGCAGGCTTGCACGAACACGCGGCAGAAGGCCCGCCAGCGCCGGCGGATCGTGCGGTGCGGCGGCGCCGCCGCGGGCGGCAATCGGTGTGGCCATCATCGATGCTCCGGGCGATGGAACCGCACGAGACGTCAATGCACTGACCTCGATAGTGTTCCATGATTCGGGCGGCGAATTGTGGCCGCCGGGGACGGGGCGCGAGGCGCGGCCGCTGCCGGCCCCTGATCCCCGGCTATCGAATTCGGGTTTGCGACCACTTTGTTGATTCCGTTTCCGTTCCTCGCGATTTGGCGATTCGGCTACCTTCACCCGGCG
>JAKAML010000356.1 GCA_021812845.1 Pseudomonadota bacterium | reverse complement strand
GACCTGATCGAAGGCAACGAGACGGGGCCGGCCATTCCGCAATACCAGGGTCTCGGCGCGTACCGCGCCGCCGGCGGATACAAGGTGCTCGCCGAATGCCTCTCCGGCCAGCGCAGCGTCGACAGCGTGATCGCCACGCTGTCCGATGGCGGCTTGCGCGGTCTCGGCGGTGCCGGCTTTCCGACGGGCCGCAAGTGGAGCCTCGTGCGCGCGGAGAAGGGGCCGCGGCTGATGGCGGTCAACGGCGACGAGGGCGAGCCCGGCACGTTCAAGGACCGCCACTACCTCGAGCGCAATCCGCACCAGTTCCTCGAAGGGATGCTGATCGCGGCCTGGGCGGTGGAGGCCAAGGAGGTCTTCATCTACATGCGCGACGAGTACCAGGCGGTGCTCAACATCCTCGACCACGAGATAACGGCACTCGAGAAGACCGGTCTCGCCGGGCACACCAAGGTCACCGTCCGTCGCGGCGCCGGCGCCTACATCTGCGGCGAGGAGAGCGCGATGATCGAGAGCATCGAGGGCAAGCGCGGCCTGCCGCGCCACCGCCCGCCCTACGTCGCCCAGGTCGGCATCTTCGACCGCCCGACGCTCGTCAACAACGTCGAGACGCTCTACTGGATCCCGCAGATCCTCGACAAGGGCGCCGAGTGGTTCTCGGCCCAGGGCAAGAACGGCGCCAAGGGGCTCCGCTCCTATTCCGTGTCCGGCCGCGTCAAGAAGCCCGGCGTGGTTCTGACCGCGGCCGGCACGACGGCGAGCGAGCTGATCGCGCTCTGCGGCGGAATGCTCGACGGTCATGCCTTCAAGGGCTACCTGCCCGGCGGCGCCTCGGGCGGCATCCTTCCAGCCTCCATGGCCGACATCCCGCTCGACTTCGGCCAGCTCGAGAAGCACGGCTGCTTCGTCGGCAGCCACGCCGTCGTCATCCTGTCCGACAAGGACGACATGAAGGACGTGGCACTGAACCTGATGCGGTTCTTCGAGGACGAGAGCTGCGGCCAGTGCACGCCCTGCCGCAACGGCACCGAGAAGGCGGTCGCACTGATGAGCCGCAAGACGTGGGACAAGCCGCTGATCGGCGACCTGGCGCAAGTGATGCGCGACGCCTCGATCTGCGGGCTCGGGCAGGCCGCCTCCAATCCGGTCGCGAGCGTGCTCAAATTCTTCCCCGAGGACGTGAGCTGACGCGCCCCACCCGGCGCCCGAGCCGGCACCTGAGACCGAGAGCACCAACAACGGCGGACATGCTGCGATGACCGAGAAGTCCATCACCTTCATGCTCGACGGCCGCGAGGTCGAGGCGGAGCCCGGCGAGACGATCTGGCAGGTCGCCAGGCGGCTCGGCACCACGATTCCGCACCTCTGCTGGAACCCCGCGCCCGGCTATCGCGCCGACGGCAACTGCCGCGCGTGCATGGTCGAGGTCGAGGGCGAGCGCGTGCTCGCCGCCTCGTGCCAGCGGAAGCCCGCGCCCGGCATGAAGGTCAAGACGGCGTCGGAGCGGGCGAAGAAGTCGCGCGACATGGTGTTCGAGCTCCTCCTCGCCGACCAACCGGCGAAGAGCGACTGCCACGATCCCGAATCGAAGTTCTGGGCGTGGGTCGACCGCATGGGCATCGCGCCGACGAGCCGGCTGCCGAAGGGCGAGCGGCCCGCGCCCGACACCACCCACTCTGCCATCGCCGTCAACCTCGACGCCTGCATCAACTGCGGCCTCTGCGTGCGCGCCTGCCGCGAGGTGCAGATGAACGACGTCATCGGCATGGCCTACCGCGGCCACGGCTCGAAGGTCGTGTTCGACTTCGACAAGGGCATGGGCCAGTCGACGTGCGTCGCCTGCGGCGAGTGCGTGCAGGCCTGCCCGACCGGCGCGCTGATGGAATCGGGTCTCCTCGACAACAAGACGCAAAAGCGAATCGGCTTCGCCGACCGCGAGGTCGACACGCTGTGCCCCTATTGCGGCGTCGGCTGTCAGACCAAGGCCTACGTCAAGGACGACAGGATCCTCTATATCGACGGCCGCGACGGCCCTTCGAACGAGAACCGGCTCTGCGTCAAGGGCCGCTTCGGCTTCGACTACATCCACCACAAGGACCGGCTCACGGTGCCGCTGATCCGCCGCGACGGCGTGGCCAAGGACGGCGCCATGCAACTCGCGCGCGAGGACATCTCCAAGGTGTTCCGAGAGGCGACGTGGGAGGAGGCGCTCGACCGCGCCGCGGCGGGCTTGAGGCGCATCAAGGACCGCGACGGCGGCGGCGCGCTCGCCGGCTTCGGCTCGGCCAAATGCTCCAACGAGGAAGCCTACCTGTTCCAGAAGCTGGTGCGCCAGGGCTTCGGCACCAACAACGTCGACCATTGCACCCGGCTCTGCCATGCCTCGTCGGTGGCGGCACTCATGGAGGGATTGAACTCGGGCGCCGTGACGGCGCCGTTCATGGCCGCCAAGGATGCCGACTGCATCATCGTCATCGGCGCGCGGCCGTCGGAGAACCACCCGGTAGCCGCGACCTACCTGAGGAACGCGGTCAGGCGCGGCGCCAAGCTGATCGTCATGGACCCGCGCGGCCGGCTGCAGGGCACCCAGCGCTACGCGACGCACGCGCTCCAGTTCAAGTCCGGCACCGACGTGGCGCTGCTCAACGCCATGCTCAACGTCATCATCGAGGACAAGCTCTACGACGCCCAGTACGTGGCGGCGATGACCGAGGGCTTCGACGGCTTCCGCGCCTCGATCAAGCAGTTCACGCCGGAGAAGATGGCGCCGATCTGCGGCATCGACGCAAAGACGATCCGCGAGGTCGCCCATCT
>JAKAML010000355.1 GCA_021812845.1 Pseudomonadota bacterium | reverse complement strand
GCAGTTGCCCTACGGCCAGGTCGACCGGCTGTGCAAGCTCGTGCCGAACAACCCGGCCAATCCGGTGACGCTGCCCGAGGCGATCGCCGGCGAGCCGAAGCTCCAGGAGGAGCGCGGCCGCGACCCGATGGTGGCGAAGCTTCTGGAGATCGCGCAGAAGCTCGAAGGGCTCTACCGCCACGCCTCGACCCACGCCGCCGGCATGGTCATCGGCGACCGCCCCCTCGATCAGCTCGTGCCCGTCTACCGCGACCCCAAGTCGTCGTTCCCGATCACCCAGTTCAACTGGAAGATGGTCGAGGCGGCCGGCCTCGTTAAATTCGACTTCCTCGGCCTGAAGACGCTCACGGTGCTGCAGAAGGCGGTCGAGCTGATCGGGCGCGGGCGCGGCGTCAGGATCGATCTCGCCACGCTGCCGATCGACGACCGGGCGAGCTACGAGCTGCTCGCCAGGGCCGACACGGCGGGCGTGTTCCAGCTCGAATCGACGGGAATGCGCGAGAGCCTGAAGCGGCTGAAGCCCGACCGCTTCGAGGACATCATCGCCATGGTCGCGCTCTACCGGCCGGGCCCCATGGACAATATCCCGACCTACATCAACAGGAAGCACGGCGAGGAGCCCGTCGACTGCCTGCACCCCTTGCTCGAGGGCATCCTGAAGGAGACCTACGGCGTCATCATCTACCAGGAGCAGGTAATGCAGATCGCCCAGGTGATGGCCGGCTACAGTCTCGGCGAGGCCGATCTCCTGCGCCGCGCCATGGGCAAGAAGGACAAGGCGGAGATGGCCAGGCAGCAGGCCCGCTTCGTCGAGGGCGCCACGGGCAACGGCGTCGAGGAGAAGGACGCCGTCTACATTTTCGAGCTCGTCGACAAGTTCGCCGGCTACGGCTTCAACAAGAGCCATGCGGCGGCCTATGCCCTCGTCAGCTACCACACGGCCTATCTCAAGGCGAACTTCCGCGAGGAGTTCTTCGCCGCCTCGATGACGCTCGACATGGCCAACACCGACAAGCTCGCCATGTTCGCGGCCGAGGCCCGCCGCAGCGGCATCGCGTTGAAGCCGCCGTGCATCAACGAGTCCGACGTCGACTTCCTGCCCGAGCCGGGGGGGGCGGTGGGCGATCCCGACACGCGGTCCGCGCGCCGGCCCGCATCGCCGTCGGCCGCGCCCGGCGGCCGGCTCGACGGAGGAGAGTCGCCGGGCGCGATCGCGAGAGGTGCCATCCGCTACTCGCTCGCGGCCTGCAAGAACATCGGCGCGGCGGCTGTCGAGACGATCGTCGCCGAGCGCCGCGCCAACGGACCGTTCAGATCGCTCGGCGACCTCGCGTCGCGCCTCAACCCCAAGGCGCTCAACAAGCGCGGGCTCGAGACGCTGGCGGCCGCCGGCGCGTTCGACGTCCTCGAGCCGAACCGGGCGGCCGTCCACGCCAACGCCGACGGCATGATGGCGATGGCCAACCGCACCGCCGAGAACGCCGCTGCCGGCACGTCGGACCTTTTCGGCGGCGGCGGCGCGGCGCCGGCCCGGTTGGTCCTCAAGCCGGCCCAGGCCTGGACGCCGATGGAGCGGCTGTCCGAGGAATTCAAGGCGATCGGGTTCTACCTCTCCGGTCACCCGCTCGACCAGTACACGTCCGTGCTCGCCAAGATGGGGGTTCGCCGCTACACCGAGTTCGAGGCGCTGGCGGCACGCGGTGCCACGGCCGGACGCCTCGCCGGCATCGTCATCGCGGCGCGTGAGCGTCGCTCTCAGAAGGGCAACAAGTTCGCCTTCGCGATGTTCTCCGACGCCACCGCCCAGTTCGAGGCGGTGATCTTCTCCGATACGCTCGCCAAGTCGCGCGACCTCCTGGAGCCCGGCACGCCGGTTCTGCTCGCGGTCGAGGCGGAGCGCGACGGCGAAACGCTGAAGCTCAGGGTGCAGGGCGTCGAGGCGCTGGACGCGGCCGCCAACGCCGTGCCGCGCGGTCTCCGCGTCATGCTCGACGGCCGCGCCGTGGCGACGAGGCCCGATGCGCTGGCCCGGTTCCGGGCCATGCTGAAGCCGGCGGCCGCGGGCGTGCGCGGCGCCACGGTCGAGATCCAGCTCGCGATCGCCGACCACGGCCGCGAAATGACGCTCGCGCTGCCCGGCCGCTACGACATCTCGCCCTCGGATGCCGGCGTTCTGTCGACGCTGCCGGGGGTCGCGGACGTCGTCGAGGTGTGAGTGCGGTGCGCCTCAGCGCCACACTTCCGGCTTCGCTGCACGCCGCGACGCGCCGGGATCGCCTCCCGGGCGGCGCCCGCAATGCATTGTCGAACATTGCGCCTGTCGAGGCTACACTCGGCGCCATGCACGATCCGGCAGCCCCAGAGCCGCGCGGGGAGTCTCCCGAGAAGCCGCCCGAGCCGCAAGCCGTGCCCGGCCCGGACCCTGGCCCCGACAGCGCGACCGCCGTCCCGCCGGCCGAGGCACTGACCGCGGCGATCCGCATTCTGCCGCCCCGTCGCGAGCGGGACCGGACCTTTCCCATCGCGCTCGGTCTCGTCTTTCTCGTCCACCTCGGGTTCGTCGCCGGCGCGCTCTACCAGGGGCGGGTGCCTGAGAGCGGCGGCGAGCGGGCCGAGGAGCGGCGCGGGCAGGTCGAGGTGTCCGAGACGATCACGGTGGAGCTGGTCGAGGATCCCGACGGCGCGTCGCGGTCGAAGCTGTCGCAGATGGGCGCCGAGAGCCCACCCGGCCAGCAGTCGCCGCCGTCGCCGCCGTCGCCGCCCGCCGACGCGCAACAGGCGGAGCCGCAGCCGCCCGCGCGCGAGCCGGCGAAGC